>DATCUL010000208.1:0-2577 GCA_036567405.1 Methyloversatilis sp.
CATGAACACGATGTTGCCGGTGACCTTGGACTGGATCAGCGACGACGAACTGTTGGCGAACGCGTTCTGCAGCAGGCTCATCATGATCAGGCCCGGCACCAGGAAAGCGGTATAGCCGACGCCGCCGTATACCTCGACCCGCCGATCCAGCACATGCGAGAAAACCAGCAGGTAGAGCAGCGCGGTCAGCACCGGAGCCGCCACGGTCTGGAATCCTACCTTCCAGAAACGCAGCAGCTCCTTGTAGAGCAGCGTTCTCAGCGCGACGCTCATTGCGGCGACTCCTGCATCATGGCGATGAACACATCCTCGAGGTCGGGCCGCACCAGCTCGACCTCATCCAGACCGACACCCGAAGCATGCAGGTGCGCCAGACAGGCCGCCACCTCGTCGGCACTGTCGAGCACGAACGCGACGCGTCCATCGTTCGTGGCACGCGCCACTGGCAGCACGTCGGCCGGCAAGACGGCGCCGCTGCGCAGACGGATGCGCAGCGTGTGCTGCACCGGCCGCGACAGCAGATCGGCGGTACGCTCGAGCGCCAGTACCCTGCCCTGCTTGAGCATGGCGATGCGTCCGCACAGGCTTTCCGCCTCTTCCAGATAGTGCGTCGTGAGCACGATGGTGTGCCCCTGACGGTTCAGCTGACGCACGAAGGCCCAGAGCCCCTGCCGCAATTCGACGTCGACGCCGGCGGTCGGCTCGTCCAGCACGATTACCGGCGGACGATGCACCAGTGCCTGGGCCACCAGCACGCGCCGTTTCATGCCGCCGGACAGGGCGCGCATGTTGGCATCCGCCTTCGGGGTCAGATCGAGGTGATGCAGGATTTCATCGATCCAGTCATCGTTTCGGCGCAGGCCGAAGTAGCCGGACTGGATGCGCAGGGTTTCGCGCACAGTGAAGAAAGGGTCGAACACCAGTTCCTGCGGCACCACGCCCAGCTTGCTGCGCGCGCTCCGGTAGTCGGCGACGACGTCGTGTCCCATCACGCGTATGCGCCCTGCGTCCGGACGCGAAAGCCCCGCCATCAGCGAAATCAGCGTGGTCTTGCCGGCGCCGTTGGGGCCGAGCAAGCCGAAAAACTCGCCCTGGCGCACTTCGAACGAGACGTGATCAAGCGCCTGCAGCGAACCGAATCGCTTGCAGACGCCTTCGATCAGCAACGCTGCAGACGGATCAGGCATGAGGACACTTCAGAACCGGCACCTTGCCGGCCCGGGAACGCACAAATCAGCGAGCGGACGAGTCCGCGTCGAGACCACAGTAGTCGGACACTTCGTACAGGTGTGCCAGACTGAGCAAGCCTTCCGGCGCGCCGGTGACGGGCAGCGGGCCGTTCGGTCGCCGGGCGGCCCGTTCCCACGCCAGCAGCACCGCGATCGCGGAGGAATCAACGTCGACAACGCCTGACAGATCAATGGCCTGCGCGGCCGGCACCAGCGCCAGACCGGCGTCGCGAAGCTTGACCGCCTCCGGCAGGCGCATCGTGCCGGTGACTCGCAGCACGTTGTTTTCGATCGTGATCACTTTGCCGCCGTCGTCGTAGTGTTCTTGGTGTGCAGCGACTTGACCAGCCCCTCGACACCACCGGTGCGCATCTCGGCAGCGAAGGTTTCGCGATAGTTGGTCACCAGACTTACGCCTGCCACCATCACGTCATACACCTTCCAGCCGGCATCCTGCTTCTCCAGCGCGTAATCGATGGGAATCGGACGGCCACCTGGCTGGATGATCTGCGTGCGCACCGTCACGTCGGTGTCGGTCGGCGCCATCTTGAACGGACGATATTCGACGGTCTGATTGCGGAAGCTGGTCAGCGCGTTCGAATAGGTACGCACGAGCAGCGTGCGGAACTCGTCGGTCAGTTGCTTCTTCTGCTCGTCGGTCGCGGTGCGCCACTCGCGGCCGACCGCCAGCGCGGTCATGCGCGTGAAGTTGAAATGCGGCAGCACGCTGGTCTCGACCAGTGCCGCAGCCTTCTTGACGTCACCGGACTTGATCGACGGGTCGGTCCGCAACGTGGCAAGCACTTCCTCGGTCACGTCCTTCACCAGCGCATCGGGCGTAGAGGTATCGACACTGGCCTGCGCGCCGGCATTCAACGCGAAGGAAATAAGCAACAGCTGGAAAATACGTTTGAACATATGTCCTCCAGAAGAAAAAGGCCTGCCGCCACGCGACAGGCCGATATGACCCGTTCGCCCCGCACTGGTGGCGAGGCACTCTCACTGTCAGTGAGACGCTACTTCAATTTCGGCCGCAGCGGGCGACGCATCTGTATCAACGTTTTGATGGGCAGGTGCGCCGACGAGCATCAGCGTCCAGGTCGACTCGGTCGGCGTCACATCCAGAACGTTTTCACTCACTTCGAGCGAAGGATAGTACTTGTCGCGCGGCGGGTTGCCGTCATGGATGAGACTGTGACGACGCTGCAGATAAGCATCACGCACGTAGGCATACTTGTCGAGTGCCGCGGCTTCGATCGCACTTTCCGCCTTCAGGAAGGAAGCACGGTCCGATACCGCCCGCACGCCGACCGCGGTGTAACGCACCTCGGAAGAATCGATGTACATG
>DATCUL010000209.1:0-7619 GCA_036567405.1 Methyloversatilis sp.
CCGGCGCCGGCACGGCTGCTGCGACCGGCCGAGTGGTGGCGCGAACGTCTGGCGGCCGCGGCGGGGCAGCACCCCGGCGTAGCCTGGCAGCTCGATCTGGTCGAATCCGGTGTGCCGCGCCGGCGCTTCCGCCATCAGCCGTCCGACCGCCCGCCCAGGGTCTGGGTGCTGCTGGGTCGGCACGAAGGCGACAACCAGCAGTTGCTGACGCTGGCGGACGCGCTGGGCTGGCCCCTTGAAACACGCAGGCTGGTGTTCAAGGGCGGGCGCACCATACCGCCCTGGCTGCAGGGCGCATCCTTGCTGCAACTCGACCGGCGCCGTTCCGATCCGCTCGCGGCGCCGTGGCCCGATCTGATCCTGGCGTCCGGCGGCCGCAGCGCACCGGTCGCCCGCTGGATCCGCAAGCAGTCAGGCGACGCTGCGCGACTGGTGCATCTCGGTCGCCCGCGCGCGCCGCTCGACGTCTTCGATCTCGTGGTCACCACGCCGCAGTACCGGCTGCCGTCGCGGGACAATGTCCTGCACAACGTGCTGCCGCTCAACCGGCCGCAGCCGGGGCAGGCGCAAGCTGCGCTGGCCCGCTGGCGCACACGGGTGGAAACGCTGCCGCGCCCCCGCATCGCACTGCTGGTTGGCGGCAACAGTGCCACCAGCCTGCTCGACGACGACACGGCCCGTCGCATACGGGAACAGGCGGAAGCTCTTGCCCGCGCACGTGGCGGTTCGCTGCTGATTTCCACCAGCCCTCGTACCCCCCGTGCCGCGGCGGACATACTGCTCGGCGACTCGGAAGTACCCGGCGTGCGGCATCGCTGGCGCCGGGACGACCCGGACAACCCCTACGCGGCTTTTCTCGGACTTGCGGACGAGATCATCGTCACCGGCGACAGTGCCTCGATGCTTGCCGACGCCTGCGTCACGGGACGCCCGGTGCGCTACGTGGCGCTGCCACACCCGAAGCCCGATCGCTTTGATCCCGGCACTTTCCTGCTCAAGCTCATCGGACGTCCGCACGGACGCATGGGCGAGCGCGGAACGCCGCGCCAGCAGGACAATCTCGGGCGCCGGATGGACAAACTGATCGCCAGCGGTGTGCTGCGACCGCCGCGCGATCTGGCGCTTCTGCACGAAGCGCTGCGCTGGCGCGGGCTGGCCCGGCCACTGGACGATCCGAAGCCGGTGACGCCACCGCCCGCCAACCAGGATCTGGAGCGTACCGTGGCGGCCGTCAGGCGGCTTTTCCTGACCGGCCGGGCGATGCCGCTCTAGCGATTCGGCGGTGGACGTCTCATGCGACGCCCCGCCAGCCTTTCCCGCAGCGTACGACCTTTTGATCAGCCGGCGGATGCTTCGCCTTCGACCAGCTGCGCCGGGGCCTGCTCGCCGCCGGCGACCAGAGGACGCAGGCGATCGAAGGCTTCGATGATGCGGTCGATCTGCTCGAAGCTGTGCGCAGCGCTGACGCTCACCCGCACAAGTGCCTGACCGCCCGGGCTGGCCGGCGGCAGCACCAGATTCACGTATACGCCGTTCTCGATCAGCGCGTTCCAGAACGCCACCCCCTCTTGCGGCGAACCCAGCGTGACGGCAACCACCGGCCCCAGCTGTGGCCCCAGCGAATAGCCGAGTGCAGCCAGACCGCTGTAGAGGCGGCCGGCGTTGTCCCACAGGCGCTGACGGAGCTCCGGACGTGCCTGCATCACCTTCAGCGCCGCCCGTACCGAGGCGATCGACGACGGCGAGGATGAGGCGGTGAATATGTAGGGCCGGCTGGCATAGCGCAGCAGGTCCAGCTCCGGATGCTGGCTGACGGCAAAGCCACCGATGGCGCCCAGGCTCTTGCTGAACGTGCCGACGATCATGTCGACGTCGGCCTCGACACCCGCAGCTTCCGCCAGTCCGCGGCCGTGTTCGCCGAGCACGCCGACCGAGTGCGCCTCGTCCACCATCAGGAAGCCGCCGAGACGCCGCTTGACGTCAGCAATATCGGCGAGCGGCGCCTGGTCCCCGAGCATGCTGTAGATGCCTTCGACCACGATCAGCGTGTCGCGCGCGCGGTCGCCCAGCCGGCGCAGGCGCTTTTCCATGTCGGCCGCGTCGTTGTGGCGGAAGCGGATACCCTGGCTGCCGCCCATGCGGCAGGCGTCGTAGATGCTTGCATGGCAGTCGGCGTCGAGCAGCACGATGTCTTCCGGACCGGCCAGCGTGCCTATGGTACCCAGGTTGGCCAGGTAGCCGGTGGAGAACACCATCGCCGAACGACGGCCGAAGAATTCGGCCAGTTCGGCCTCCAGCGCCCAGTGGCTGCCGTAGGTGCCGTTGGCCATGCGCGACCCGGTGGTGCCGGTGCCTTCCTCCTCCAGCGCGTGACGCGCGGCGGCGATGCAGTCCGGATCGAAGGTCAGACCGAGGTAGTTGTTGGTGCCGGCCAGCACCACACGACGCTCGCCGACACGGCCTTCTGTCGGCGAATAGATCTGGTCGATGCGGGTACCGAAGGGACTCTTCTGCTTGTCCTGGATCAGCGAGGCCCTGTCCTGCGCCAGCTTGCTGAATTTGTCGAACAGCGTCATTCGCCTGCCTCCAGCAGCCCGAAGATCGCCTGCGCCAGCTGCGCCGGAGTGCGCACCTCGGCCAGTACATTGAGGGGAACGGAGATGTCGAATTCGTCCTCGATCTCCATCAGCATGTTCATCACCTCGATGGAGTCGAGGCCGAGTTCCTGAACCAGATCCACGTCCGGGTGGATCGCTGCCTTATCCCGCACCAGCCTGCCGAGATGGACGAAAAGCCGTTGCAGAACCTGTTCTTGCGATGTCATCGATGAAGGACTCTTGTGTTTTCGCCAGCCTGCTGCGCCCGGCTAGAACCGTCTCTCCTGCAGCGCTTGCGCCAGCTGAAGTCGCGGCGTCCAGTCCATGACGCGTTCGAGCGCGGAATTATTGCACGACCAGTCCGGATGCCGAAGCTCGCGCAGCTTGACAGGGGTCAGCATCGGCGCCCACCCGAAGAGGCGACTCAATCCCAGATTGATGTGGGCGGCTGCCGTCAGCAGGCCCGGCGGAATCACGATACGACGGACCGGCCCGCATCTGACCTGCTCGGCAGCGGCTCCGATCGCCTTCCAGTCATAGCCGCCCGGCCGCCCGTCATGCAGCTCGAAGACACCGGACAGCGGTTCGGGCGTCGCCAGCCAGCAGGTCACCGCCGACGCGAGATCATCGACATGGATGAAGCTGACCCGACCCGATGCCGTACCCGGTATGAACAGCCAGCCGCGCAGCAGCCATTCGAACAGCGGCCGCAGCTCGCGGTCGCCCGGACCATAAACCGCAGTCGGACGAAACACGGTCAAGGCCATGTCGCCTGCGGCTTCGGCCACGACACGCTCGGCCTCACGCTTGGAGGCGGCGTACCAGGACAGTTCGGGGTGACGCGCGGCCAGTGAGGAGATCAGCAGGAAACGACCGCATTGACCGCCTGCGCGGGCAGCTTCGACCAAGCGCCGGCTGCCATCGACATTGGTTCGGACAAAAGACTCGGCACTCGCGCCGCGAACCGCACCTGCGCAGTGAATGACCGCATCGGCACCAGCCACCAGGCTGGCCAGCGCAGCATCGTCCTCAAGCGAACCGGAAATCCACTCGACGCCGGCAACCGGGTCGCGCGGACGACGGCTCAGCGCACGGATGCGGTAGCCCCGATGTACAAGGTGGCGGAGGAAGACACCACCGATGAAGCCAGTGGCGCCGGTCAGCGCGATCGTCCTCACCGGACGCACGACAGCATGAATCTAGCGGGCCGCAGCGGCCAGTTCCATCGTGTCGCCGGCGGCCTTCCATTTCAGGAAGCGCTGGCAGGCCTCGGCGCGCGAGCGCTTGCCGGACGATGTGCGCGGCAGCGAATGCAGCGGCACCAGTTGCACCCAGCAGCGGACGCCGACGTCGCTGAAGATCAGCTTGGCCAGACGGTCGGTCAGACTTTCGCGCTGTTCCGGATCAGTCAGTCGGCACTCGACCTGCACCACCACCTGCGGTTCCGGATCACCGGGAACCAGAAAGGCGATCGCATCACCGGTACGGACTTCCGGCTGGCGCTCGGCCAGATGTTCGAGATCCTCGGGCCAGATGTTTCGGCCGTGCACGATGATCAGGTCCTTGCGGCGACCGGTGATGAACAGTTCGCCGTCTCGCAGGTATCCCAGATCACCGGTATCGAGCCAGCCATCCTCATCGAGCACCTCGCCGGTCGTGACCGGATCGCCAAAATAGCCAGACATGACGCTCGGTCCGCGCACCTTGACGCGGCCGATCTTGCCTTCAGGCAGCTTCCGGTCATCGTCGTCGAGAATGACGAGCTCGTGCCCCGGAAGTACATGACCGCAGTTGACGAAGGTGCTGGTTGCCGCGTCGTCGCCGTCGCTGCGCGGGACCGCGCGCCCGTGACGCTCAAGTTCAAGGCGATCGACCCGGTCGATCTGCACGCCTGCACCCTGGCGCGGGAAACTGACAGCCAGCGCAGCTTCCGCCAGCCCGTAGGACGGCAGGAAGGCACGCCGGTCAAAACCGGCCGGCGCCATCAGGTCGGCAAACTGCTGCAGGATGCCCGGACGCACCGGTTCCGCTCCGACGCCGGCAACACGCCAGCAGGACAGGTCGAGCGACTCGACGTCGTCGGATCGCGCGCGGCGCGCGCTCAGATCGTAGCCAAAAGGTGGTGCGAACGAGATGGTGCCGCGGTTTTCGCTGATCAGCCGCAGCCATTGCCGCGGTCGCATCGCGAAATCGTGGGTTCCCAGATAATCGACCGACAGCTGCGACACCATGGGACCGAGCACGAAACCGACCAACCCCATGTCATGGTAATAAGGCAGCCAGGAGACCGCACGGTCACCTGGACGAACCGCAAGTCCGGCCGGTCCGACGATGCCCTGAAGATTGGCCATGGCAGCCCGCTGGGTCACCATCACGCCACGCGGGAAACGGGTGCTGCCGGAGGTGTACTGCAGATAGGCCAGTTCGTCCGGCCTCGACGGCTCGAGAGCGACATCGGCCGCGGGACGAGCACGCAGTTCGTCGCACGAACCCAGGAAGGTAACTGGAAGCCCGTTCGCCGCATCGGCCGCCAGCGGCAGCATCTCGGCCGGCGCCACGACAACGGAAGCACCGCAGCTTTCGAGCAGTCCACGCAGACGCGTGACGTAGATGTCGCGATTGCCGAGACCGGCCGGCACCGGAAGCGGGACCGGCACGAAACCGGCGTACTGGCATCCGTAGAAGATTTCCATGAACGCCGGAGATGTGTTGGCAATCACCGCAACGCGATCGCCGCGCTTCAGACCGAGCCCGTGCAGGCGCTTTGCCATCGCCAGTGCCTGCAGTCGCAGCTCGGAGTAAGGTACCGCCGCCGTCAGCCGGTAGCGGCCGTCATAGAAATTGACGCCTGTCTGGCCCAGGGCTGCGTAATCGAGTGACTCGCTCAGGGTCGAAAAATCGGCCAGCCGCTGGGGCAGAGACTGGTTCGGGCTGGGCGTAACGATCATGTAGCACTCTGTAGTTATAAACGATTCAATTCCAAGCGTCCCGCGCGGGCATGCCATCATTGTCGCATTGACGCACTTGCGACCGCTCGCATCAAGTAGGCCAAGATCGTATCAGTTCATCACGTAACAAAATGTTAACAGATTCGCCTGTGTCGTTGGCCTGATCAAGGCAGGGCGGGCCAGGCCACCCCGGATCGACGAACTCACGGCCGCCAAACATGCGCGTCGAACCGTAGCGCGGAATCACGTGGAAGTGAACGTCCGGGTCGATCATCATCAGCATCAGGTAATTGATCTTGTCATGATCGAAAACCTGCTTCAGCCCCCGCTCGACATCGCTCGTGACCGCCTTGAGTTCGCCAAAGGCAGTCGCGCTGAGCATGGGCCAGGCGGTCACGGCCTCCTTGGCGATCAACACCAGCGAGCCGAGCGTGACCTGCTTGGGACGCAGCAGCACGGACCAGCATTCGTAGTCACGGATGATGCTTCCAGGTGCGCCGAACTTGCGCATGGTTGCCGACAACGCATCGCCCGGAACAGCCTGCACTGGAAAATCTTTCTAAATCACTTTGCAAGACATTGATCATACAGCAATATTTATGTTTTCCACAGAGGGGCCTTCGAAACGGACCCGATCCCTCGTGGAAACGCCGCGACAAGGCTAGCCGGCAGGCGCCACACATTGCGGTGACACACGCGCCGCCACCTCGCGGAAACGGCGGCAGCCCGCCGGACTCCACCGCCGGCCGGGGCTTCGGATGCGCTGACATCCGGTAACATGAGTACTCCAAAAACAGTGCCGTCCCGCGGAAGCCAGAAGCTCCGCGAGCAACCGTGCCGTACGTGAAACCATCGCTTTCAGGCTCACAAGAGCCCCTCGTCGTCAGGCCGCTGCGCGGCCGCACCGACCTAGAAACCTTCATCCGCCTGCCCGGACGACTGCACCGCGGCGATCCGCAGTGGATAGAGCCACTGCATCTTGAGCGCCGCATGCATCTTTCGGCCAAGAATCCGGCGTTCGAACATGTGACCTGGCAGGGCTGGCTGGCGTGGTCCGGTGCCGAGCCGGTCGGTCGCATCAGCGCACAGATCGACGCACTGCACCGCGAGCATCATGGTGCCGACACCGGGCATTTCGGCATGCTGGACGCGGTGGATGACCCTGCCGTGTTCGCAGCGCTGATGTCGGCTGCCGAGGCATGGCTGCAGCAACGCGGCACGCACCGGATCACCGGTCCGTTCAGTCTGACCATCAACGAGGAGAGTGGCCTGCTGGTGGAGGGTTTCGACACCCCCCCGATGATGATGATGGGTCATGCGGCACCCTATTACGGTCCCCGGCTGGAGGCGCTCGGCTACCGTGGCGCCAAGGATCTGCTGGCCTACTGGATGCGGCCGCCCGACATCAGCTACACGCCGGCCATGCAGCGGATGATGGACCGCATGCGTGACCGGATCAGCATCCGGCAGCTCGATCAGAGCCGTTTCGATGCCGAACTGATGACGCTGCGCGACATCTTCAACGACGCCTGGGCGGAGAACTGGGGTTTCATACCGTTCACCGAGGCCGAATTCCGCGAACTCGGCAGCAATCTCAAGCTGCTGGTGCCGCCGGACATGATCATGATCGCCGAGGTCGATGGCGAACCGGCCGGCTTCATCGTCGGCATGCCCAATCTGAATGAGGCCGTGGCACCGCTGCACGGCCGCCTGCTGCCTTTTGGCTGGCTGCGCCTGCTGTGGCGGCTCAAGGTGCGCCCGCCTCGCAGCGCGCGGGTGCCGCTGATGGGTGTGCGCCGGGGCAAGCATTTCAGCCGGCTCGGCACGGTGCTGGCGCTGCTGCTGACCGAAGCGATGAAGTTCGCACTGCTCAGGAACAACATGGAATCGCTGGAGATGTCGTGGATCCTCGAGGACAACTCGGGCATGCGCAACATCCTCGAGCACATCAGCGCCAAGCCTTACAAACGCTATCGGGTCTATGAAAAACAACTCTGAGCCGCAGCGCTGGGCCGCGGTGGTGCTGGCGGCTGACCGGCGCGCCGGCGATGCGGTGGCCACCGCCGCCGGCACG
>DATCUL010000210.1:0-12419 GCA_036567405.1 Methyloversatilis sp.
CTGGGCATCAGCATGAAGACGGTTGAGCAGCATCGGGCCCGCATGATGGACAAGATGCGGGCGGCATCGCTGGCAGAGCTGGTGGCTCAGGTCACCGAGTGGCGGCTGCTGTCCGAAGCTGGTCGTTCGACAGGATCAAGGGTTGCTGGCGGTTAGCGTCGGCCAGGACCAGTGGCGTTCCCAGGCGCCGCGCACCATGTTCGGATAGTCGGCCTGCCCGAGGCTGCCGTTGTAGCGGCCCAGGGCGCGGAAGAGATTGCCCCGCTCGATGTCGAGGTAGTGGCGCAGGATGGTGCAGCCAAAGCGCAGGTTCGTGCGCAGGTGAAACAGATTGCTGTCCTCGGTGCCGATGAGTTTCACCCAGAACGGCATCACCTGCATGAAGCCGCGTGCGCCCGAAGTTGATACCGCGTACTTGCGGAAGCCGCTCTCGACCTGGATCAGTCCGAGTACCAGCTGCGGGTCGAGTCCGGCACGCGTGGCCTCGTAGTGCACGGTGCGCAGGAATTCCATGCGGCCGGCGTCGTCCGGCATGCGTCTGGCCAGACGCGCTGACATTTCGTTCAGCCAGATCTGTCGCTGCGGTGAGGCAAAGGCCGGCAGGTCCGGTGCGGCACGGTCGCTGATGGCCTGGTGCAGCGCAGCCTGCACGCTGGCGGCCAGCGGTTCGTACTGCTGGGACGCAAGGGCACCGCCAGCCCCAAGGGCAAGCAGTGCGCCGAGCAACACCCACCGTACTTTCCGCATCATTGCCTTACCGGTGCTCCAAGCAAGCCGGGCACGGCATCCGGCGCGACCTTCTGCGCCGCGCTGTCACGCCGTCCCTGGTACTCGATCACGCCTTCCTTCAGGCCGCGTTCGCCGACCGTGATCCGGTGCGGCACACCGATCAGTTCCCACTCCGCGAACATCACGCCGGGACGTTCGTCGCGGTCGTCGAGGATGACGTCGAAGCCCTGGGCACTCAGCTCGTCGTGCAATTGCTGTGCGGTCGCCCGCACCTGTTCAGACTTGCTCCAGCCGACCGGGCAGATCACCACTTCGAACGGCGCGATCGACTGCGGCCAGATGATGCCGCGCTCGTCGTGGTTCTGCTCGATCGCGGCACCGACCAGTCGCGTGACGCCGATGCCATAGCAGCCCATCACCATCACGCGCGGCTTGCCGGTCTCGTCGAGATAGGTGCAGTTCATTGCCTCCGAATACTTCGTGCCGAGGAAGAACACGTGGCCGACCTCGATGCCGCGCTGGATCGACAGCGTGCCCTTGCCATCCGGCGACGGATCGCCCTCGACCACATTGCGCAGGTCGGCGACGCATTCCGGTTCCGCCAGGTCGCGGCCCCAGTTCACACCGGTCAGGTGTGCGTCGGCTTCATTCGCGCCGGTGATGAAATCGCTCATGTTGGCCACCGTCAGGTCGGCCACGACGCGTACCGGCTTCTTCAGTCCGATCGGGCCGAGGAAGCCCGGCACGCAGCCGAAGTGCTCGATGATTTCGGCTTCGGTCGCAAAACGGAAGCCGTCCTTCAGGCCGGGCAGCTTGGAGGCCTTCACTTCGTTCAATTCGTGGTCGCCGCGCAGCATGAGCAGCCAGAGTTCGGTCCTGCCTTCCTTTTCGGCCGCAACGACCACCGACTTGACCGTGCTGGTGATCGGGGCGCCCAGCAGCGTCGCCACGTCCTCGCAGCGGATGGTTGCCGGCGTGGCGACGCGCGTCAGCGCTTGGGTCGCGACAGCGCGTGCCGGAACGAGCGGTACGGCCTGAGCCAGCTCGATATTGGCAGCGTAGTCGGAATCCGGACACCAGGCGATCAGGTCTTCGCCGGTGTCGGCGATGACCTGGAATTCATGGCTGCGCGAGCCACCGATGGCGCCGGTGTCGGCAGCGACTGCGCGGAATTCCAGTCCGAGGCGGCGGAAGATGCGCAGATAGGTGTCGAACATCGTGTCGTAGCTGCGGCCGGCTGCCTCGTCGTCACGGTCGAAGGAGTAGGCGTCCTTCATCGTGAATTCGCGGCCGCGCATCACGCCGAAGCGCGGCCGGCGCTCGTCGCGGAACTTGGTCTGGATGTGATAGAAATTCTTCGGCAACTGGCGCCAGCTGTGGATTTCGGCGCGCGCGATGTCGGTCACGACCTCTTCGGACGTCGGCTGGATGATGAAGTCGCGGTCGTGCCGGTCCTTCACACGCAGCATTTCCGGTCCCATCTTGTCCCAGCGGCCGGTCTCCTGCCACAGTTCGGCCGGCTGGATCAGCGGCATCAGCAGTTCGATCGCGCCGGCCCGGTTCATTTCGTCACGGATGATGCCTTCGATCTTTCGGATCACCCGCAGCCCCATCGGCATGTAGTTGTAGATGCCGCCAGCGAGCTTGCGGATCATGCCGGCACGCGTCATCAGACGGTGCGAAACGACTTCGGCGTCGGAGGGCGCTTCCTTGAGCGTGGAAATGAAAAATTTGCTGGCGTACATGAATATCTGGAATCCGTGGGTGAGCTGACGATGAGCCCGCGATTCTAGCCGTTCCGCCGGTATTGGCCGAAGCTTGAGCGCTCGCTTCAATTTGGCCCCGAATTGTGGAAGAATCCACGGAAAATCTCACCAAGCGGGTTCAACCATGCTCGACCGGGAAGGTTACCGCCCGAACGTCGGCATCATCCTCATCAACGGGCGCAATGAAGTCTTCTGGGGCAAACGGATAGGCGAGCACGCCTGGCAGTTTCCCCAGGGTGGCATCAATCACGGTGAATCGCCGGAACAGGCGATGTACCGTGAGCTCTGGGAAGAGTTGGGGCTACGTCCGCAGCATGTACGCATCGTCGGGCGCACGCGCGACTGGCTGCGTTACGACGTGCCGCGCAACTGGGTGCGGCGCGAGTGGCGCAGTGCCTATCGTGGCCAGAAGCAGATATGGTATCTGCTGCGGATGATCGGTCGTGATTGCGATGTCTGTCTGCGCGCCACCGATCATCCGGAATTCGACGCGTGGCGCTGGCACGACTACTGGATTCCGCTCGATACCGTCATCGAGTTCAAGCGTCAGGTCTACCAGCAGGCGCTGACGGAACTTGCGCGACTCGCTTTTCGCAACGCGCGTGTGCGAAGCGGTTTGCGTTCCTCTCTGCATGATGAGGAAGCCAAGTCACCCGATGTTCTGGCGGCAGATCCTCACGCCGACTCGGTGCCGTCGTCGCCCTGAGTGTCCCGGAGTGTGCGGCATGCACCGGGTACGGACCGCTTTCCCGTTCATCACATGAAATGTCGGCCGGTCCTTGCGGTCGAAGTCATTTCAGGAGGTTATTTCCATGCAGCTCAAAGGTTCGAAGACCGCCGGTAATCTGCTGCGCGCGTTTGCCAGCGAGGCGCAGGCAAACCGTCGTTACACCTACTTTGCGGCGAAGGCGGATGTCGAGGGACAAAGCGATGTCGCGCAAGTGTTCCGCTCTGCTGCGGAAGGTGAAACCGGCCATGCCCACGGCCATCTCGAGTATCTTGAGGCATGCGGCGACCCGGCGTCCGGTCTGCCTATCGGTACGACCCGCGACAATCTGAAGGCCGCGATCGCGGGTGAGACGCAGGAGTATGCGGACATGTATCCGGGCATGGCCAAGGTGGCGCGCGAGGAGGGGTTCGAGGAAATCGCCAACTGGTTTGATACGCTTGCGAAGGCCGAGCGTTCGCATGCCACCCGGTTCCAGAAGGCGCTCGACGGACTCGTCGATTGAGCGGCGGGAAAGTGTTGCGGGCGGTTGCAACCTGACGACGTCGATCATCGCGTCGGGGTTGGCACGGTTGTCGACGTTATCCCGTTACCGACGGGCATGCGCGCGGCGAATGCTCCGCGCCGGCCTCTTCGGTGTATTTCCCGTGTTCAAACTGGCTGCTGCACAGAAGAGGGCGGCGTCGCAGAAGTTTTTGCTGGATGACCTGGTGACTCGAGATTGAGAATGGATTTGCATTTTTTCCGACGCGCGCTGTCGGCGCTGGTGCTGCTGGGCTCATGTTCCGTTGCGATGGCACAGATCACGAACTGGGAAAAGCCGGATGTGTTCTTCGAAGGTGAAGATGCCACGTCCGGAGCTGCAAAGGAGGAAGATGTCCCGCTGCCGGACGTGGCTGTCGCGTCGAACTGGGTGGAGTTCTATGTCGGCGCTGAAACGCGCAACCGCTACTTCCTGGCACGGGACAGTCTGACCGTCGGCAAGGATCGGATCACTCGCTTCGTCTCTCGTGTGCTGACTGCCGGTGGCGTCGAGAACATCGCGGTCGAGGCCATCCGCTGCGCCACTGCGGAACGGCGTACATTTGCCTATCTGCGGTCCGGGCAGCAGTGGGCGCCGTCACGTGACAAGCGCTGGGTGTCCGTCAGTACCGGCAACCGGTTCAATGCCTATCACGAGACGCTTTATTCGGATCTGCTGTGCTCGGCGGGTTTCCCCATGAAACCGCGGGAGTCGCTGGAAGCGCTTGCGCGCAGTTTCAAGGCGCGCGAGGGAACGCCCCTGAACGGCTATCGCTGAAAGTCTTTTTTTGATCAAGCCTCCCGAATTCAAATGCTCGATCGCCTGATTACCGAACTGGACCGCGCTCTACGCACGCTGGCGGCACCTGCGCGGACGCACCGCCCGGTTCCCGGCGGGGAATTGCCCGAATCCGGGCTCGATGACGTGCAGCGCCGCCAGGTCGGTGCGCTGATGCGGATCAATCATGTGGGTGAAATCTGTGCTCAGGCGCTTTACCAGGGGCAGGCGTTGACCAGTCGTGATCCGTCGGTCCGGGATGCGCTCAGGCATGCGGCCATCGAGGAAACGGAGCATCTTTGCTGGACCGAGGGACGCATCGCCGAACTGGGTACGCGCACCAGCCTGCTCAATCCCTTGTGGTACGGCGGGGCTCTGCTGATGGGTGTCTCTGCCGGTTTGATTGGAGACAGATGGAACCTTGGCTTCCTCGCTGAAACCGAGAGGCAGGTGGAAGCTCATCTGCAGAGCCACATCGACCGCCTGCCGGCGGCGGATCAGAAATCCTGGCGCATCCTCGAACAGATGCGTCAGGATGAGCGCGAACATGCGCGCACGGCCGAACGCCTTGGTGCGGCCGAACTCCCGGCGTTTGTCCGGATTGCGATGCGCGCCGCGTCGCGCGTCATGACCGGACTGGCGTATTACGTGTGATCCGGTCGGTGGTGACCGGGGGGTCAGGTTGCCGCTGTTTCTATGATTTCCCACGTATGTTCCATCTTCGCCATCTGACCCAGCATGATGGATGCGGAGCAGTACTTCTCCGCTGACAGATGAATTGCGCGTTCGACGACTTCGGGCTTCAGGGCATGCCCGGTGACCTTGAAGTGGAAGGCAATGCGGGTGAACACTTTCGGGTCTTCAGAAGCCCGGTCTGCATGCAGGCTGACCTCGCAGCCCGTAACCTGCTGGCGGCTCTTCTTCAGTATGAGCATCACGTCGAAGGCAGTGCAGCCGCCGGTGCCTGCCAGCAGAAGTTCCATCGGGCGTGGAGCGAGGTTTCGGCCACCGGCTTCCGGTGCGCCATCCATGCCGAGCAGGTGGCCGGATCCTGTTTCCGCCACAAAGCTCATCCCGTCCAGCCACTTCACCACGCATTCCATCTCGTTGTCTCCTGATCCGATGGTGAGGATTCTAATCCGAGCCGTCCAGGGACTGGGTTCACCATTGTTTGTTGCAATGCGGCAATTACTACCTTTGGTCTGATTCCAGGCCGGGGTTTGCTGGGATAAAAAAACGGATTTTTTTGATTAAATAGTTGATTGTTATTAACAATTTGTTATTTTTTGTAGTTCCTTTGCATAGATGGCCTACGCGCAAGGTCCGGGGTAGTGCTTGTGCGATGCAAAAGAAAGCTTGCGCGCCTTATTTTCGTGGTCAATAATCGAACCATGCTTTTGGTGCCGATTGATCGGTTGCCCGGCCCCAGTGTCTCCTCCACCCTCCTCCTTTGGTGTGGATTTAGCGCGACTCTCATGAGTCGCGCTTTTTTTATTCCACTTCCAGGCATTGACACGGGGTGATTCGCAAGTTATATTTGCCGGCTTTTGGGCGATCTCGCCCGAAATCATGGGACGTTCGAGATGAAAACCTTTTCAGCCAAGCCGCACGAAGTCGAGCGCGACTGGTACGTTGTCGATGCCTCTGACAAGGTGCTCGGGCGCCTTGCAAGCGCAATCGCGCACCGTCTGCGCGGCAAGCACAAATCTATCTTCACCCCTCACGTAGACACTGGTGACTACATCGTTGTCGTCAATGTCGAGAAGCTGCGCGTGACCGGTGACAAGGCTCAGGACAAGAAGTACTACCGTCACTCGGGTTATCCGGGCGGTATCTACGAAACCAATTTCACGAAGCTGCAGCAGCGCTTTCCGGCACGCGTGCTGGAAAAGGCGGTCAAGGGCATGCTGCCCAAGGGTCCGCTGGGTTACGCGATGCTCAAGAAGCTGAAGTGCTATGCCGGCACCGACCATCCGCATGCCGCTCAGCAGCCCAAAGCGCTCGACATCTGAGGACAGATAAGTCATGGCTTACAACGTTGATTATTACTACGGCACCGGCCGCCGCAAGACCGCGGTAGCTCGCGTGTTCCTGCGTCCGGGCAAGGGTGCGATTGTCGTGAACGACAAGCCGGTTGACGAGTTCTTCTCGCGTGAAACCGGTCGTATGGTCGTGCGCCAGCCGCTGGAACTCACCGAACATGTCAGCACTTTCGACATCATGGTGAATGTCACCGGTGGTGGTGAGTCGGGTCAGGCCGGTGCAGTGCGCCACGGCATCACCCGTGCGCTTATCGACTACGATGCGACGCTGAAGCCGGCTCTGAGCAAGGCCGGGTTCGTGACGCGCGATGCACGTGAAGTCGAGCGCAAGAAGGTGGGCTTCCACAAGGCGCGCCGTCGCAAGCAGTTCTCCAAGCGCTGATCTGCGTTTGTTGCTGCAGTTGAAAAAAGCCGCCCGAGAGGTGGCTTTTTTCATTTCTGGCATGATGCCGCCTTCGCTGGCTGCGACGGTTGTTAGTCCGGGCCCGAGGGAACGACAGGAGATTCAAGGTGGCAATAAGGGTTGGTATCGTTGGCGGCACGGGCTACACCGGCGTCGAGTTGTTGCGCCTGCTGGCGCGGCACCCAGAGGTTGAACTCACGGCGATTACATCGCGTGGAGATGCAGGCAAGCCGGTGGCCGACATGTTCCCGAGCCTGCGTGGCCATGTCGGCCTTGCCTTTTCCGATCCCGCCCAGGCCGGTCTGGATGAGTGCGATGCGGTGTTCTTCGCCACCCCTAACGGTATCGCGATGCAACAGGTGCCGGCCTTGCTGGATGCCGGTGTCAAAGTAATCGATCTTGCGGCCGACTTTCGCCTGAAGAGTGCTGCGGACTGGGAAAAATGGTACGGCATGCCGCACGCGTGCCCGCAATTGCTCGAGCAGGCTGTGTACGGGTTGCCCGAAGTCAATCGGGAACAGATCCGCGAGGCCAGGCTGGTTGCCAATCCGGGTTGTTACCCGACCGCGGTGCAGTTGGGCTTCATCCCGCTGATCGAGGCGGGCATCATTGATACCGAAGGGCTCGTCGCGGATGCCAAATCGGGGGTGTCGGGCGCCGGGCGCAAAGCCGAAGTGCATACGCTTTTCGCAGAAGCATCCGACAATTTCAAGGCCTATGGCGTCGGCGGTCATCGCCATCTCCCGGAAATCCGTCAGGGCCTTTCGGCAGTGGCGTCGCGGGATGTCGGACTGACCTTCGTGCCGCATCTGACCCCGTTGATCCGGGGTATTCACGCCACCCTCTATGCACGCCTTGATGCGGAGTGCGGCGATCTGCAGTCACTGTACGAGAGCCGTTACGCGAACGAGAGGTTTGTTGACGTGCTTCCGGCGGGCAGCCATCCGGAAACCCGTTCGGTTCGTGCGTCCAATGTATGCCGGATCGCGGTGCATCGTCCGCAGGGAGGTGACACCGTGGTGGTGCTGTCTGTCATCGATAATCTGGTCAAGGGCGCTGCGGGCCAGGCGGTGCAGAACCTGAACCTCATGTTCGGGTTCGATGAATCGTGTGGTCTAGAACTCGTTCCGGTCTTGCCGTAAAGGCCCGCCGGCTGCGCTCGCGCTACGGCATCGCGGCGCGGCAGGTTGCGGTCCGCTCGCATGCGCCCTGGTATCTGAAGGTGCTCGCGCTGACGGGCGCAATCACGCTTGCACTGATGGTCGGGCGAGGCATCTACGAAGCTGGCCGCGGCTGGGTGGGGCTGGACGTGTCGGGGATGCAGTCGGAAGTGACGCTGCTGCGCCGGCGGGTGGCGGCCCTCGAGGCCGAACTTGCCGGCGTCCAGCAGCAGGCGGATGCGGCGCATGCCAGTCTGCAGATCGAACGTACTGCGCAACAGCAACTTACCGCGCAGATGCGGTCGCTGGAAAGCGAGAACGGCAGGCTGCGCGAAGACATGATGATTTTTGAAGGGCTGGCCGGCACGACCAGTGCCGCGCCTGGTTTCCGGATCAATCGGCTGGTACTTGAGCCGGATCGGGAGGCCGGGCGGTATCGCTACCGGATGCTCATCGTGCGTCAGGGCGGCAAGGTCGAACAGGATGCCCGCGGTTCCTATGAAATCGTTGCGACGATTGACCGACTGGGCCGAGGTGCTAACATCACCTTCCCGCCGGATTCGGGGAATCCCTCGTATCGGGTTGCTTTCCGGCATTTTCAGCGTATCGATGGCGTCATCGCCATTCCGGCCGGTGCAACGCTCAAGTCGGTCGAAGTACGTTTCCTGCAGGATGGGCAGATCAGGGCGCGAGCGACTGCAGCGGTCTGAAGACGGCCCGGGTATGGAGGGGCAGCATGTTCGGCAAGAAATCGGGTAAGCCCAGTCGCCGCATCGACAGTCTGATCGGCGCGGGTACGCGGGTGTGCGGGGATATTCATTTCCGCGGCGGACTGCGCGTCGACGGAGAGGTGATCGGCAACGTGCAGGCTGACGGCAATGATGCGAGCACGCTGGTGCTGAGCGAGCATGCGCGTATCGAGGGGGCCGTGACGGTGACGCACGCGATGATCAACGGCGCGATCAACGGACCGATTACCTCAAGCGAGTTCCTCGAGTTGCAGCCTCAGGCACGAATTGTAGGAGATGTTGTCTATAACAGGCTGGAAGTGCACCTCGGTGCTATCGTGAAGGGACAACTGGAGCATCAGAGTGCGGTCCCGCGTGCAGTTGAACTGAAATTGGCCAGTGGCAGCTGAGTGTTGCCACGGATTGTTTTGTACAAGGAGTGTTGATCCATGAATGCCGTGACTGAAATGCCGATGCCGCTGCTGTTTACCGACAGCGCTGCCAACAAGGTAAAGGAATTGATCATTGAGGAGGGCAATCCGGACCTCAAGCTGCGTGTTTTCGTGTCGGGCGGCGGTTGCTCAGGTTTTCAGTACGGGTTCACTTTCGATGAAGTGACGAACGAAGACGATACTGCGCTCGTGAAGGATGGCGTGACCTTGCTGATCGATCCGATGAGCTATCAATACCTGGTCGGCGCGGAAATCGATTACAGCGAAGGCCTCGAAGGAGCGCAGTTCGTGATCAAGAATCCGAACGCCACCTCGACCTGCGGCTGCGGTTCGTCGTTTTCGGCCTGAGTTCCATGCATCGATGATTGTCCTCGGCACGGCGCATCCGCGCCGTGCCTGATCGAGGCCATCGGCGTCAGGCAGACCAGATGGCGCCCAGTACCCGAGGCCCGCGTGCTCCGGTGACGTCCGGGAGGTTGCCCGGTTCGCCCTTCAGGGCGCAGCGTGCCAGCCAGGCGAAGGCAAGAGACTCGACGGTCTCGGGGGCGATGCCCCAGTCTGACGTCGGGAACACCCGAACGCCGCTCATCTGTTCCAGCCTGCGCATCACGTGCGTATTACAGGCGCCGCCGCCACACACTGCGATCTCGTCGGGTGTGATCGATGCGCATCGCAGTGCGTCGGTGATCGATCGGGCCGTCAGATCCGCCAGCGTGGCCTGTACGTCTTCGGGGCGAAGATCCGGCCTCGTCATTGCCGTCAGCCATCCCAGATTGAACTGTTCCCTGCCGCAGCTCTTCGGCGGCGGAAGGGCGAAGAACGGATGTGCCAGCATCCGGTTCAGCAGTTCCGGGTCTGCGTGTCCGCTCGCAGCCCAGCGGCCGTTGGCATCGTAACGGAATCCGAGCTGCCGTTCGATCCAGGCATCCATCAGGATGTTTGCGGGGCCGCAGTCGAAGCCGCGCACGGGTTTGCCGGGTTCGAGCAAGGTGACGTTCGACATGCCGCCAAGGTTCAGTACAACCCGTACCAGCGTCGGATCGGCAAACATGCGTGCATGAAACGCGGGTACCAGAGGCGCGCCTTCGCCTCCGGCAGCGATGTCTCGGACGCGAAAATCCGAAACTACGCGGATGCCGGTTTTTTCTGCCAGTAGTGCAGGCGCATTGATCTGTAAAGAATATCCGTATGCCGGCATGTGTCGGACGGTCTGTCCGTGGCATCCGATGGCCTCTATTTCCGTATTGTTCAGGCCGGCAGTCTCGAGCGTGTCGGTCACGACCCCAGCGTACAGGTTTGCCAGGGCCGAGGCTGCCAGTTGCGATCGATGAATTTCGTCCGCTCCGCTCTGGCACAGCGCAAGCAGATCGTTGCGTAATGCGCTGGTGAAGGGGCGGTGGGCTTGAGCGACCTGCTTCGGTCTTGTGCCTGAAAAGTCGGCAAGCACGGCGTCCACCCCGTCCAGACTGGTGCCTGACATGATCCCGATATAAAGATCAGTCATGGCGCCACTCGGGGATGGAACGTCCGGCATGCGTTAACATCGCTCGCTTTGCGTGCCGGCAGATGGCGTCGTCGAATCTGCCCGGCACGGGTATTCGGGGTTTTGTCATGTCAGAAGCAGAACAAGCGTTAGCGTTGATCAAGCGGGGGGTTGAAGAGCTGCTCCCTGAGGCAGATCTGATCGAAAAATTGAAGTCCGGGCGGCCACTCCGCATCAAAGCCGGCTTCGATCCTACCGCACCTGACCTTCATCTCGGTCACACCGTGCTGCTGAACAAGCTGAAGCACTTCCAGGATCTCGGGCATCACATTCTTTTCCTGATCGGCGATTTCACCGGCGCCATCGGTGACCCCACCGGCAAGAACGCGACCCGGCCGCCGCTCTCTCCGGAGCAGGTTCAGGAGAACGCGCGGACCTATCAGGAGCAGGTCAACAAGATCCTCGACCCGCAGCGCATGGAGGTCGTGTTCAACTCGACTTGGATGAACCAGCTGGGGGCTGAAGGCCTGATCCGGCTGGCCTCCCGGCACACCGTCGCGAGAATGCTGGAGCGGGATGATTTCGCCAAACGCTACGCCGGCAACCAGCCGATCGCGATCCATGAGTTCCTCTATCCCCTTTGCCAGGGGTACGACTCGGTTGCACTGAAGGCGGATGTCGAGCTGGGCGGTACGGACCAGAAGTTCAATCTCCTCATGGGGCGCGAACTGCAGAAGCAGTATGGGCAGCCTCAGCAGGTCGTGCTGATGATGCCCTTGCTTGAAGGGCTGGATGGCGTCAACAAGATGTCCAAGTCACTGGGTAACTACATCGGGGTGTCGGAGCCGGCTACGGAGATATTCGGCAAGCTGATGTCCGTGTCGGATACGCTGATGTGGCGATATTTCGAGCTGTTGTCGTTCCGGACAGCGCAGGAGATCGAGGGCCTGCGATCGGATGTGGCAGCTGGACGCAACCCGCGGGACGTGAAGGTGATGCTCGCACAGGAGATCGTCGCCCGGTTCCACGGTGCCTTGGCTGCCGAGGCTGCGTTGACCGACTTCGAGGCACGGTTCAGGCAGGGGGGCGTGCCGGATGATCTGGCGGAGGTTGTGCTGGATGCGCCGGAGGGTGGGTTTGGCATCGCGCAGGCGCTGCGGCAGTCCGGTCTGACCGCCACGACCTCGGAGGCCCTGCGCATGATCGATCAGGGTGGGGTGCGTCTGGATGGCGAAAAAGTGTCTGATCGAGGGTTGACGCTGCCAGCGGGCACCAACGTCGTGGCCCAGGTCGGAAAGAGAAAATATTGCAGGATAGTCATCCGATAGGAGTCGATGACCTAGCGGGTTGATTGGCCAGAATGTTTTTATTGTTTTTGGCTATTTCCCGCAGCTCTGGGTGACGGTGCTTCAAAAAATATTCGATTTTCTTTCGCCAAGGTGTTGACCGACTCGAAATTATCCGTAGAATGCGCACCTCTCGTTGCTCAGCAGCGAAGCTCTTTAAAAAGATAAACAGCCGATAGGTGTGGGCGCGATTCAGTTGTAACGGCGCGCAGATGTCGTTTCAGGGAGACCTGGGGTGATTGAAGCGTGCATGACAACGAGATGAAGTGCTCATACGAATCAA
>DATCUL010000211.1:0-2788 GCA_036567405.1 Methyloversatilis sp.
AGGCCGTGGCCGAGGCGGCCGCCCGCGAACAGCAGGCGGCGCAGGCCGCGCTGGACGCACCCGACCGCACCGATCGTCTGGCCGCAGCACAGCGCGCGCTGCTAGACGCCCGTGCCGGACAGGCCGAAGTGGCCGCCAGCATCCAGGCACTCGCCCAGCGCTGTACCGAAGCGCGTTCCGACATACTTGCGCAGGACGTCGAGCGATTCGGACGCAGCGCCCAGCAGCTGGAACAGGCTTACAACAGGCGTCAAGACGAACTGACCCGGCTCGACGTCGAACTGCAGACCGCCGGCGCGACGGGCCTCGACGAACGGCGTGCCGGACTGGTGCGTGACCATGCTCAGGCCGGGCGCCGTGTCGATCAGCTGCGCCGCCGTGCCGCAGCGCTCGATCACCTGCTGACCCTGCTGCGCGACAAACGCCGTGCGCTCACGCAGAAGCTGCAGGCACCGCTTCAGAAGCACCTGAACCACTATCTTCAGCTGCTGTTTCCGCAGGCCCGACTGGACATCGATGAAAACCTCAGCCCGGGCCCGCTGACCCGCAGCAGCGGGAGCGGGCAGGAAACCGGCGACTTCGAGGCGCTGAGCTTTGGCGCGCGCGAACAGATGGGCGTCATCTGCCGGCTCGCCTATGCCGATCTGCTGCGCGAAGCCGGCCGGCCGACGCTGATCATCCTGGACGACGCGCTGGTGCACAGCGACGAAGCCCGGCTGACGCAGATGAAGCGCGTGCTGTTCGACGCCGCCACGCGGCACCAGATACTGCTGTTCACCTGCCACCCCGCCACCTGGCGCGATCTCGGCGTAGGCGCGCGTTCGCTGGACGATCTGCGCGCCGCATGAGGCGCTCGTCGCCGCCGCGTTGCGGTCAGCGGGATGTCGACCGCATCCGGGCCAGTTCGCGCGCCAGCTCCGGCAGGCCCGACACCGACACATCGACCGGCACGCCGGGCGCCGTTTCACCCCTGCCCGTTCCGTGTTCGTCCGGACGCGCGATGAAGGCCGTCCGTAAGCCGGCCGCTGCGGCGGCCGCGAGATCCGACGAATGCGCCGCCACCATCATGGTCTGTTCCGGAGCGAGGTCGAACGCCCCGGCGGCCGACAGATAGACCACCGCATTGGGCTTGTAATCGCGCGCGACCTCCGCGCCGAGTATCGCGTCCCACGTGAAGCCGTTGCGCCGTGCCAGGTCGACCATCAGCGAAATGTTGCCGTTCGAGCACGGCGCCAGGCGGTAATCGGCATGCAGGTTCCGCAGACCAGGGGCGACGTCAGGCCAGGCATCCAGCCGGTGCCAGGCGAGATTCAGGTCGCGTCGCACAGCCTCATCGACATGGTCGAGGGCGAAGTCGCGCAGGATCTGATCGAGGTTGTAGCGATGCAGCCGGTCGAGCTTGCAGAACGGCATGCGCCCGCTCCGGACCTCTTCCATCGCCGGCTGGTACCGGTCGCGCCAGGCATCGGCAAAAGCGAGCCAGTCGATCGAGATGCCGAGCGGCGACAGAAGCGCCTCCGACTCCCTGGCGATCGAGGTGCGCCAGTCGACCAGCGTGCCGAACACGTCGAATATCAGGGCTTTGACATCATTCATCACGGATCGGGAGCAGGGAATCGGCAAAACGAGGGCCGGTCATTCGGCCAGGGTACGGTCGGTCATTCTGACACTCCGATTTTCGTTTGCCCATCAAGCACCAGCCCAGCCCTGCATCGTCCGATCAGCGGTGGTACGCCATTTCAGCGCCTGCGAGCTGCGACGCCCAGCACGCCGAGGCCGGCGAGCATCAGTAAATAGCTCTCCGGCTCGGGCACCGACGGAATCAGCGGCGCAGCCTGAATCTGCGTGACCCGGACGTTGTCCAGACCGACACCCAGACTGCTGGACGCCAGGCTCAGCGAGCTGCGCAGGTCCAGCGTGGTCGAGGCAGCCGTGGCAACGAAGTCGAAGGACTTCGTTTCCCAGTCGCTGCCCGCCGCGGACAGTCCGAGCGCATTGGTGAAACTGTGCGTGGCCGGATCGCCCGACACCTTCAGATCAACGATGACGTCGCCGAACGAGCCCTGTCCGGCAACGAAAAAGGCGCCGATGTCGAACTGAACCCGGTAGGTCGCGCCGATGTCGGTGCCAAAGGCATTCGACACGACACCGCCGCCACGACCGACAACGCCGGTCAGTTCGAGGAACTGGCTGCCTTCGGATGCCACGACACCGAGCCCACCGAATGCAGCCGTATCCTGGAACGAAATCTGGCCCCCGACCACAGTCCACCCGGTAATGCTGGAATCGCCGGCATTCTTGAGCACCCAACTCGCGACATCCGGGCTTTCGAAGCCACCGTTCGCCACCAGATTTGCCACCACGGTCGCCGACGCCGGCGCAGACACCAGACCCAGGATCGCGGAGCACAGGACAACAGGCAGTACTGCATGAGGGAAGCGCATGATCGGAACGGGAGTCAGTGGCAAGGACACGATGTGCAGCACAAGACATGCCAGATCAGCAACCCACTGATATGAAAACCGTTCATGACGCAACCTGTCTCTGGCACAGCACCGCTGTAAAACAATTCGACATACGATCGCCATAAGACAGGGTGTGTCGGCACCCGTGTAGCGCTGAATGCAGATCGCCGACGGCACCGTCGTCATACGCGTACCTCATAGGGTTTCGGCCACCGGCTGCTAGACTGCAGCGGCAGTCGCCGCATCCCTTCCCGATCACCCGAATGGAGCCCGAAATGGATAATGCACTCGGTTTTGATTTCAACCAGTTCCTGAGCCTTTAC
>DATCUL010000212.1:0-5345 GCA_036567405.1 Methyloversatilis sp.
GGCAGCACTTGACCGGTCGTCCACAGCACGGCGGCGCCGGCCAGCCCGACGATCAGGCCGACCGCCGGAAACCAGCGCGCGCTGTGGTTCAGCAGTTCGGTCGAATGCCCGACCCAGCCGGGTACCGGCAGCCGCGTGAAGACGCGCAGCGCGGTGAAGAACAGTTCGAGTTCGTGGCGTATGCGGTTCATCGTGCGGCGGTCAGGCCCTGGCGACACCGGCCGAGTCGAAGCTCGCCATGTCGCGCAGGATGGCGGCTGCGGCGCGCACCAGCGGCCAGGCGAGCGCGGCGCCGGTACCTTCGCCCAGACGCAGGTCGAGGTCGAGCAGCGGCTGCGCCTGCATGTGTTCGAGCTGTATCGCGTGGCCGCGCTCCTGCGAGCGGTGCGAAAACACGCAGTAGTGGCGCAGCGCCGGCGCATGCGCCTGGGCCACCAGCGCGGCTGCGGTACTGATGAAGCCATCGACCAGCAGCAGCATGCGCGACTGCGCAGCGCCGAGCATGGCGCCGGCCATGGTCGCGATCTCGAACCCGCCGAACTGCGCCAGCACCGCGAACGGCGTGCTCGGCCCGCGGTAGGCCGCGGCCAGTTCGCCCAGGATGTGTTTCTTGGCGACCAGCGCCGCGTCGCCCAGCCCGGTACCGCGGCCGACGCAGTCGTCCATCGGTGCGCCGGTCAGCAGATGGGTGATCAGCGACGCCGACGCGGTGTTGCCTATGCCCATTTCGCCGAAGCCGAGCACGCGTGCGCCACCGGCTGCGATGTCGCGCGCGATGCGTGCGCCGTTGTTCAACGCCTGCGCACACTGCGCTTCGCTCATCGCCGGTCCGTCGAACCAGCTTGCGGTGCCGGGTGCCACCTTGACGTCGATCAGCCCGGCGCGCGGACCGAAGTCGTGTGCCACGCCGGTGTCGGCGATGTGCAGCACGATGCCCGCCTCGCGCGCCAGCACGTTGATCGCCGCGCCGCCGGCCAGGAAATTCTCGACCATCTGCCAGGTCACGTCGGCCGGGTAGGCCGACAGGCCGCGGCCGCGCGCGTCGCGCAGGCTGCCGTGGTCGCCTGCGCAGACCAGCAGCTGCGGCGTGCCCGGTTCGGGTGTGATCGAGCCCAGCACCCGGCCGACCTGCAGCGCCAGTGCCTCGAGCCGGCCCAGGCTGCCCGGTGGCTTGGTCTTGTTGTCGAGCCGGTCCTGCAGCGCGGCGGACAGGTCGGGAGCGGGGGCGGACAGGTCGAAGCGCGGCGTCATCGTGCGGAGTTCGTCGGGTAGTGTGCGATGCCGGCCGGAGCCGGACGAGCGCGTGAGTGTAGCGCGCCCGCCCTGCCGGCCGGGTGGCGCGACGGCGGCGTCACGGCCACAATGGCGTCCCTGCCGCCCAAGCGAGCGCCGTGCGCCTCTACCTCGAATTCCTGCTGCTGGCCCTGATCTGGGGGGCATCGTTCGCGCTGTACCGCGTTGCCGTGCCCGAACTGGGGCTGGCCGTCACGGTGACGCTGCGGCTGGTGCTCGCCGCGACCGCGCTGTGCGCGGTGTTCGGCTCGCCGCTGCGCACGGTGCCGGCGCCGGAGCGGCGGCGCACCGTGCTGTGGCTGGTGTTCATCGGCGCCGGCACCACGGCGCTGCCCTTTTCGCTGTTTGCCGAAACCGTGATGCGATCCAGCGCCGGCTTCGCCGCCGTGCTCAATGCCAGCGCGCCGTTGTTTTCGGCGCTGCTGGCGGTCTGCGTCTGGCGCGAGTCGCTGTCGGGCAGCAAGACCGCGGGGTTGCTGCTCGGTTTTGCCGGTGTCGCACTGCTGGCCAGCCTGCGCGAACTCGGGCCGCTGCGGGTCGGCCTCGATGCGGTGGCGCTCGGGTTGGCCGGTTCGGTGTCCTACGGCCTGTGCGTGCAGCTGACGCGGCGCCGCCTCGGCTCGCTGGATTCGGCGGCCGTGGCGACCGGCTTTTCGGTCGTCGGCGCACTGCTGCTGCTGCCCTGGGCGCTGGCGTCGCTGCCGCACGCGCTGCCGTCCTGGCGGGCGATGCTGGCGGTCGCCGTGCTCGGACTGGTGTCGACCGCGCTGGCCAATTTCATGTACTTCCGGCTGCTCGGCCGCATGGGTGCGACGCCGGCGCTGAGCGTCACCTTCCTGATTCCGCCGTTCGCCATGCTGTGGGGCAACCTGCTGTTCGACGAGCTGCCGACGGTCACGATGCTGGCCAGCACCGCCATCATCCTGACCGGCACGGCAATGAGTCTGGGCTGGCGGCGAACCTCTGGTTGACCGCGGCGGTCAACGGCCGGCGAGGTCGGTCCGTTGTACCGGCGGGTGATGTGCGTGGCAGCCCTTGTTGACTGTCTGCCGCTGGACTAGACTTGCGACCCGCATCGCCGAGTACGGCGCCGGATCAGCCCGGCTTCGCGATCAACCTTCGGATCAACCACACCGTCGAGGAACACCATGAAAACGCTGCTTTCCGCCGCCATCTGTGCCGTCGCGCTCGTGAGCGCACCGGCCTTCGCCAGCAAGGATCTGGCTACCGCCAAGGGCTGCCTGGCCTGCCATTCGCAGGGTGCCGACACCAAGATCGGCCCGGGCTATCAGGCCGTCGCCAAGAAGTACGCAGGACAGAAGGACGTAGAAGGCAAGCTGGCCGCCTTCATCCGCGCCGGTTCGCCGGCAGGCTCGAAGACCATGTGGGGTGGCCCGATGCCGATGCCGGCCAATCCGGGTGTCAGCGAAGCGGAAGCCAAGACGCTGGCCGCCTGGGTGCTGGGCGGCGCGAAGTAAGCGACGACGGTTCCTGCTGAACAAAAAAGCCGGCCCGATATGGCCGGCTTTTTTTGTTCACAAGCCCGGAAATGCGGGCCTTCCACCCGGCTTTCGACCGGACCCGGGCGACGTCCGGCTTGCTAGACTGGCACCCGACTTCCGCCAAACGAGAAGAAGGTCCGCATGAGCGCCGCCGCACAGCCTCGCATCCGGTACGGCAAGCAGGTCACCGAGTCGATCAACCAGACGCGGGTCCGCTACGTCATCCTGTTGTGCGCGGCACTCGCCACGCCCTTCCTGTACGCACCGACCTGGCCGCTGGTGATGCTGGCCGTTGCCAGTTACGCGCTGCGCATGTTCGGTGTCGAAGGCATCTATCACCGCTATTTCTCGCATCGTGCCTTCCGCTGCTCGCGGCCGATGCAGCTCGTGCTGGCGGTGATCGCCGCGCAGTGCGGCCAGCACGGCCCGCTGTGGTGGGCGTCGGTGCACCGTACCCATCACCAGAACGTCGAGCAGCCGGACGACCCGATTTCGCCGCGCCAGCACGGTCTGTTCCAGTCGCACGTCGGCTGGGTGTGGAGCGAGCGCTACAAGGACACCGATCTCGATGTGGTGCCGGACTTCGCGCGCTTTCCGGAAATCCTCTGGGTGAACCGGCACTACACGCTGCTCATGCTGTCCGGCGCCTTCTTCATCTGGCTGCTGGCCCAGGCCGGTGCGTTCGGCAGCACCGTCACCGGTGGCGCCGCGCTGATGTGGGGCTTCTTCCTGCCGACCGCGCTCGGCGTGCAGACCGTGTCGCTGGTCAATTCGGTCGGTCATTTCGGCCGCCTGCCCGGCGGCTACCGCCGCTACGACACGGTCGACGATTCGGTCAATCGCCCGCTGCTGGCGCTGCTCACCTTCGGCGGTGGCTGGCACAACAACCACCACCGCTACGGCGCCAGCGCGCGTGCCGGCTTCGCCTGGTACGAGATCGATCTCACCTACTACATCCTGCGGTTGATGGCGGCGCTCGGCCTGATCAGCGACCTGCGTGACCGGCTGCCGGACGAGGTGCGCGAAGAAGGCGGTCTGGCGCCGTCGGCAACCCGGGCGGGCACGCTGCGCTGAGCCATGCCGCTTCCGCTGTCCGGGACGCCGGTGTGTCGCCACACCGGCTTTTTTTCTTCCGGCGCCGCGGCGCACAAAATTGACGCAAGCCCTCTGCAACCCCAGAATCCGGCCTGACAACCTGTTCAGCCCCCTGCGGAGATCCTTGATGACACTGCCTGTCCCGTCGCGTTCACTGTCTGCGCTGGTCGCGCTTTCCGCCTGCCTGCTTGCCGCGTGCGGCCAGAAGGCGGACAACGCGGCGCCCGCGACGCCGGACGCCGGTGCGCCGTCTGCCGCGATGGTGATCCGCCTCGGCCACGTGGCGCCGCTGACCGGACCGCAGGCGCATCTGGGCAAGGACAACGAGAATGGCGCGCGGCTGGCGGTCGATGACCTGAATGCCGAGAACTTCACGATCGGCGGCGTGGTCGCGAAATTCGAGCTGCTGGGCGAGGACGATCAGGCCGATCCGCGACAGGCGACGACGGTGGCGCAGAAGCTTGCCGACTCGCGCGTCAATGCGGTGATCGGCCACCTGAACAGCGGCACGACGATTCCGGCCTCGCGCATCTATCACGATGCCGGCATCGTGCAGGTGTCGCCGTCGGCGACCAATCCGCAGTACACCCGGCAGGGCTACAAGAGCGCATTCCGCGTCTTCGCCGACGACGTCCAGCAGGGCAGCGTGCTCGGCGCCTTCGCGACCGGCAAGCTGGGCGTGAAACGGATCGCCATCGTCGATGACCGCACCGCCTACGGCCAGGGCCTGGCCGACGAGTTCGAGAAGGCAGCGAAGGCAGCCGGCGCGACCATCGTTGCGCGCGAGTACACCACCGACAAGGCGACCGACTTCGCCGCCATCCTGACCAAGGTGAAGTCGACCAGTCCGGACCTGCTGTTCTACGGCGGCATGGACACCCAGGCCGGCCCGATGGCGCGCCAGCTCAAGACGCTCGGCGTCACTGTGCCGATGCTGTTCGGCGACGGTGCCTGCACGGTCGAATTCCACAAGCTGGCCGGCGATGGCGCCGAAGGCCACTACTGCTCGCTGCCCGGCGTGCCGCTGGACAAGATGGCCGGTGGCACGGCCTTCCGCGACCGCTACAAGGCGAAATTCAATACCGATATCCAGCTCTACGCACCGTATGCCTACGACGCGGTGCGCGTGGTGGCCGAGGCGATGAGGAAAGCCGGTTCGACCGACGCCGTCAAATTCCTGCCCGAGCTGGCGGCCATCAACTATCCCGGCCTGACCGCCGAGATCGCCTTCGATGAGAAGGGCGACATCAAGAACGGTGCGGTCACCGTCTATCAGGCGAAATCCGGAACCTGGTCACCACTGGAAACGATGGGCGGACAGGCAGCGAAGTAAGGCTGCACGGTGGACATCCTCATCCAGCAGATCATCAACGGTCTGGTGCTCGGCAGCATCTATGCGCTGGTCGCACTCGGCTACACGATGGTCTACGGCATCCTCGGCCTGATCAATTTCGC
>DATCUL010000213.1:0-10445 GCA_036567405.1 Methyloversatilis sp.
CTCGTCGAACACGGGCCAGATGTAGCGGCCGTCCTCGGCGGAGACCAGATCTTCGTAGCACAGCAGGCCCGGCAGTTTGGTGGCTGACGGCATGTGGGTACGGTCGGTCATCAGCACGAAGTGCCGTACTGTCGGCAGCGAAGGCAGCAACTGTTCGACCAGTGGCAGGAAGCTCAGGTCGAAGCACAGCACCCGGTCGGCGGCGTCGGTGGCGATCCATGCGATCTGTTCCGGGAACAGTCGCGGATTGATCGTGTGGCAGACCAGTTGTGAGCCCGACGCGCCATAGTAGATCTCGAAGTGGCGGTAGCCGTTCCAGGCCAACGTGCCTATCCGGTCGCCTGCCACACAGCCCAGCTGCGCCAGTGCCTGCGCCAGCTTGCGGCTGCGAAGTTCGGCGTTGCGGTAGGTGTAGCGGTGGATGTCGCCTTCCACCCGTCTGGACACGATTTCGGTGTCGCCCGAGTGGCGTGCGGCATGCCTGATCAGGCTCGAAATCAGCAGCGGCATCTGCATCATCTGACCCGGCATTGCAGCCATGCTTTGTCTCCCCATGTGCGTGGCGTGCCGGTGTTCGCACGCCGCGAGCTGTCGACGCCATTCCGAGCCGCGAAAATACTGCCGTTCGGCGCCGGGGGCTACCGTAATCTGCCGCTGGGGCTGTCCGCCCTAATCGAGGAAATCGTGCAGTGCGGCCGTCAGGGCGCCGAGTTCGCGTTCGATGTCCTGCAGCGGCGCCTCGGCTACCGATCCGTCGCGGCAGGCCTGCTCCAGCGCGGAGCAGGCATCCTGCAGCGGCTGCGCGCCAAAGTAGGCGACCAGCCCCTTGCAGATGTGGACCAGGCGCTCGAGTCGCGGCCAGTCGCGTTCGGATGACGCTACCCGCATCTGTTCAAGGTCGTCCGGAATCTGGGCGAGGAAGTCGCGGCCGATGATGCCCACGATTTCGGCGTCGACCTGGCCCAGCGCCGCCGCATAGTCGTAGGACTGCGTGTCGCCGCCCGGGGCCGTGGCGGCGATCTGGTTCAGCACCTTGACCAGTACCGCGCGGCTGATCGGTTTGGTCAGATAGCCATTCATCCCTGATGCCAGACCTCGCTCCTCTTCCTCGGGCATGGCCGAGGCAGTCAGCGCATAGATCGGCGTCGGGCAGCAGGCGTCCCCCAGTTGGCGTTCCTGTTCGCGGATCAGTGCGGTGGCTTCGAGGCCGCCCATGATTGGCATGTGCATGTCCATCAGCACCAGATCGAAACGCTGTTCCGTCCAACGGTCGAACGCTTCCTGACCATTGGTGGCCAGTATCGCGTGGTGTCCGAGCTTTGCCAGCAGCGAGAGGATCAGGCGCTGGTTAACGCCGTTGTCCTCGGCAACCAGAACATTGAGCCGGACCGGTGCCGCCGGAGTTTCCAGGGCGGGCAGTGGGGCCTGGGTGGTAACTGGCGTGGCCGTTTCGATGTTTTCGCACTCTGTCATGGGCAGCGAGACATGGAAGGTGCTGCCCTGACCCGGCGTGCTGTCCAGTCTGATAGTGCCGCCCATCAGGCCGATCAGCCGGCAGCAGATCGCGAGTCCGAGGCCCGTGCCGCCGTAGCGGCGCGTGGTTGAGGTGTCTTCCTGCGCGAATGCTTCGAATATCTGCTGTTGCTTGTCAGCCGGAATGCCGATGCCGGTATCGCTGACCGACAACTGCAGCATGCGCTCGCCGGACGCCGCAGTTTCGGCACGGACTCGCACTTTGATCACGCCGCGTTCGGTGAACTTGATGGCATTGCTGACCAGATTGCCGACGATCTGCTGCAGGCGCACCGGATCGCCGCTGATGCGATGCGGCAGGTCCGAAGCGATTTCTTCGCGCAGGTCCAGATTCTTATTGCCGGCCTGGACGTGCCAGGGCTTGAGCGTTGCGACCAGCAGCGCTGCCGGATCGAATGCGACGCTCTCTATCTCGACCTTGCCGGCCTCGATCTTCGAGAAGTCGAGGATTTCGTTGACGATGGCGAGCAGCGCGTCGGTCGAACTGCGGGCGATGCCGAGAAATTCGCGCTGTTCCGCGGTCAGTTCGGTGTCCAGTGCGAGTTCGATCATGCCGACGATGCCGTTCATCGGTGTCCGGATCTCGTGGCTCATATTGGCCAGGAAATCGCTCTTGGCGCGGTTTGCGGCATCTGCGGCATCCTTTGCACGCTGCAACTGCATGCGTGCGGCTTCACGCTCGCTGACCAGATTGGCGATGGTGGAAATGACCACCTCCATGTCTTCCGCTTCAGGCACGCCGTTGGCCGACGCCGGCATCAGATCGGACACGATGCGCCGCAGCGACGCCAGCGCCTGCTCGCGCGATGCCAGTTCGCTGCGCAACCGCACGGCCGTGTTTTCAAGCGTCAACAGGGTCTGGCGGAATTCGAGCGGCGCGTTCCGGATCGTTTCGAGATGGCGCTCTTCCGTGTCTTCGCTGTCGGCGTTGCCGATTCCGAGCACGATGTGGGCCTGCTGCAGCGGACCAAGCCACCGTTTGAGCGGAAACCAGATCAGCAGCAGGCCGCCGATGAGGCTGGTGGCGCCCAGCAGGAAGGCGATCTGCACGACTTCCCACAGGTCGTTGGCGATCTGATCGGCGTCGAAGGTCAGGCGCAGCACCCCGTAGTCGACACCGCCGACCGAGATATTCCGATTGACGTCGTAGAGCCTGTCGGCAATGCGGTCGCGCAGCCACTCCGGCGGGTGCCCACGCTCGTTGTCCTGATTGGTGCTCTTGATCGAACCGCCGGTCAGGTCGATGAATTGCGCGGACGAGAAATGGGTGCGCAGGATGGCTGAATCGAGTGTGCGCCGGATGGTGTCGTAGTCGCCGATGACTGCGCTGTCGCCGATGGTCTGGGCCGCTACCTCGATCAGCATGGTGGCGGACTGCTGAGCGTCTTCCACATCCTGACCGAACTGGTTCTGATAGAACAGCAGGACGCCGGCGCAGACGAACATCAACCAGGTGCTGGAGTACAGCAGGTAGACGCGCGCAACCAGCGACTGCGGCAAGAGTCGGGCGAGCAGCCTCACGGCCATCTATGTGTCCCGGCGATGATCAGCGCAGGGATGGCGGGGCGCTCTGGTAGAACCGGCGGTAGCTGCCATATTCGCTCCCGTCGGACGGGATGAAGTGGGGTGCATCGGTCAGCCCGACCTCGTTCGACGCCTGTCGCAATATTTCGAGGCCACGCGGGTTCTTGTGCATGTTGAAGAAGGCGTTGGCGACCGCCTTAACATCCTTCTCCGGCACCTTGCCCGACACCATCAGCGCCAGGTCATACACGGGTTCCGAGGACCAGAGAACGCGGAACTTCTTGTTTTCGCGGACGGCGTAGCCTTCGATCAGCTGCGAGTTTCCGCCGACCGCCTTGACCTTGCCGGCGAACAGCTGTGCCAGTGCGCCGTTCTGGTTGCCTCCGAACACCACCTTGACGTCTATGTTCTTGGACAGCAGCTGTGCATAGGGAAACTTGTAGGCGACCAGCGCCTCCGGGCCAGGGAAAGCCACTTCCTGTCCCTGCAGCTGCGAAATGTCGGTGATAGGCGAGTCGGCGGGCACCACGATCTGGCCGTGTACCGGGGGCATTTCACGACGGCCGAAAACCTTCCAGCCCAGCTTTTCGCGTTCCGGGCTGAACAGGTGGTTGCTGAACACGAATTCGACTTCCTGTGCCAGGACGTAGCTTGTCGTGTCGGCCGAGGTGCGGCCGATCTTGAGGTTCAGCTTGACGCCGCTCTGTTCCGACACATAGTTGATGATCGGATTCCAGTAGGCGGCCGTCAGCTTGATGTCGTACTGGTTGACCGGCGAGAAGCGGTAGCCGGCCTCGTCTGCTCGGGACAGGGGGGCGAAGAACGTCGCCGCAAGCGCGAGGGTCGCAGACAGGATGACCCCACGTAAGTACTTGGCTGGCTTGTGGAACATGAGTTGGATCTCCATTCGGTGCGCGATTATAGAGGCGAAGGTGACAACAGCCTTGCCTGTCGCGGGCTCTCGTATTCCTGGTGGGGCAGCGGCACTGTCGGTCGGATGGACTGGACTTTGCAACGGTGCGGTTGCGGATCGCCAGGGTCTTCGCCGTCGAGGTGTCCGGCCAACGAAAGCCGCCGCAGCGGCCCGTTCCCCGGGAAATGAGCCAACGCTTCACCGACAATAACGGCCTCAGACCGACAAACCTGATGCTCGTCGAACGCAGTACGGCAATCTGGGGCGGCACGGCGAAGCAGAAGGCGGTCTCGCCGAAACCTTATGAGGTTCGCTCGCGGATGAGCGGCTTGGTACGAGTCCGGTGCTCCGGTCTAGGCCGTTTCCACCTGGTACTGGCGCGTCATGTCGGCCTTCATCTGGTCGTACAGTGGACGCATGAAGGGCGGCAGGTGTTCCATGACTTCATCGCGGTAGATAACCGACGGGACGCGCTTGCCACGGTGCTCGACCGCCTGGCCTATCAGGTGTATCCGGAAACCGAGTGCGGTAAGGTGGCGTGCAAGCCTCGCTTCGGTGAGCGTGAACAAATGTGTCACACCGTGCAACTCGGCCGCAGCAAGCAGGCCGAGGTACAGCCCTACTGGAATATACGGGAACCGTGGCTGGTCCCTCGTGCCCATGTCCTCTTCCGAAATGGCGATCGGGCCGCTGCCGTCGCCTTTCCGCTTGCGGTAGTCCGACAATACGGCAAGGCGGGAAATTTCGACGATGTGACGTCGGTCCATCGTCGATGGATCGATGATGGACCGGTCGATGTGTCCGGCACACAGAACCTCGAAAGGCAGCGGGAGTTCCATCGCTGCAGGGTCGGTCTGGACCAGTCTGACGCAGCCCACGATGCGTCCGCTTGACTGGGCGCGCAGTGCGATCTGGAGAGCCCGAGCATCGTACTGATCGGTCTCCTCGTGCAGCGAATTGGTGTGTTCGTAACCCAGTTCCTCGCAGTAGACCTCGTGGCGAACCCGATAGACCTCGTGGCGAAGGGCGTCATCGATGGCTGCCTCGACCGAGAAGTACTTGGCGAAGTTCTCTTTCAGATTGCCGACTTCGAGCAGAAACATGGTGTCCTGACCTGCGTATGACGTCGGCGGATCCGTTCCGCGACGTGACGGCGATGCGCGTTGCGTTATTCGACCTTTTTCAGATATTCCTTGGTAAATATCTTGTCAGGCAATTCGCGCAACTGCATTGCACTGTATTCAAGCACAGACTGCTCGCCCTGTTTGAGGGCATCCTGCATGATCAGGCGTGTCGGGCGCAGTTTTCCGCCCAGAGTCTTGTATTCGTCGTAGATGCAGGTTTTCAGCAGCTTGTCCGACAGCGAGTAGAACTCGGCTTTTGACGGCGCGCTGGTCGAGGCTCGTACCCAGAGCATTACGCGCGCGTAGGTGACACCGCGATCGACTGCAGTCAGCTCAAGTACCTGGTGTTCGATGCCGTCTATCTTCTCGGTGCGCAGCAGTCGCGGCGTGTAATCGCCGCTGAAGTTGGCCCGGGCCAGGTCGCCGTTAGCCACCTGGCCGGTCAGCCGTTGCGCCAGTGACAGTCGCACCGGTTGGGATACGGTGGGCAGGAATACCCACAGGTCGCGCGCCTTCATCAGCAAAATCTGGCCGCGTTCCGAAGCCGGTTCGACAGTCTGGATGATGGTGTTCTCGTTACCCTTGGAAAGGATGCGGAACTTGCGGAATTCGTCGCCGCTGGAGGTTGCGGAAGTGATGCTTACTTCTACCTGGAAGGACTCGCGCGGGAAGCGGATCGCGTCAGCCTTTTCCAGTATACTTGCCGCATCATCAGCAAAGGCCGACGGCACGATGAAAAGCGCCACTGCAATCATGCCGACGGCAGTCACGAGTTTCGCAAGGCGTTCGCTCAACCGTGATTTTCCGGGGCCGGTTCGGTCCGGTGTCATTGCTTCCGAAATGAATCTGGAATTATTCGGGCAAGCCATCTATTCAATCTCCAGTGCCGGGCATTCCGCCCGTGCGTCAGGCCGGGCATTCTGATGAACAACGTTGTGCAAATCCGGAATGTGAGCCGCAGCTATGTGCTCGGCGGGCAGCAGGTCAATGCGCTGAAGAATATCACGCTCGATATTGAGGACGGTGTGTTCATCGCCATTGCGGGGCCGTCCGGAAGCGGGAAATCGACGTTGCTCAACTTGATCGGTTGCATCGATACGCCGACATCGGGGCAGATCCTGATCAACGGTCAGGATGTGTCCGGCAAGACGCCGGACGAACTTGCCAGTCTGCGTGCACGCACCATCGGCTTCATCTTCCAGACCTTCAACCTTCTGCCGGTACTCTCGGCTTACGAGAATGTCGAGTATCCGTTGCTGCAGTTGCCGGAAATCGGCAAGGAAGAGCGGGCGCGCCGCGTCAAGTACTTTCTCGACGTGGTCGGCCTCGAACAGAAGAAGGATCATCGTCCCAACCAGTTGTCGGGTGGGCAGCGCCAGCGAGTGGCGATCGCCCGTGCACTGGCGACCCAGCCGGCCATCGTGCTTGCCGACGAGCCGACCGCCAATCTGGATCGCAAGACCGGGGACGCCATTCTCGAACTGATGCGGGAAATCAATCGCACGATGAAGACGACCTTCATCTTCTCGACCCATGACAAACGCGTGATGTCGATGGCGGATCGCCTGGTGCGTATCGAGGACGGCGAACTGACGGCCCTGGGTGTCCAGAAGTCGCCGGGCGAGTGGTCCTACGTGAAACCCCCGAAATCCGCTCAAAACAAGGCCGCGTAAGAATGCACCGCGCTATTTCCCTGTTTGTCCGAAAGCTGCCGGCTTCGATGCTGGCTGCGAGCATCGCGATCGCGATGCAGCCCGTCTGTGCTGCGGATCCGCTCGACGACCTGTTCATCGATGCGCCGGCGTCCGAGTCGGCGACGGCTGCGCCGGGAGAGGCTGCTGCGCCGTCGATGCCCGACTTCGAGAAGGAAGCCCAGGCTGGTTCCGGCTGGAAGGGATTCAGCCAGTTCGAACTCGCCAGAACGCCATCCGGCGACGATCACTGGTCGAAGGCCCGTTGGCGCAACGAGATCGGTCGCACCGGCAAGTTCGGACAGGGCATCAAGTGGAAGGCGGTCGGGCGCTTCGATTACGATTTCGCCTACGGTTGGGAGGACAGCTTCTATCCGGGCGCCGTGCGTGACGACAAGCGGAATGAATTCACCTGGCGCGAGGTGTATGTCGATGTGCCGCTGGGTGATGTCGAATTGCGTCTTGGCAGACAGCACATCGTCTGGGGCGAGATGGTTGGACTGTTCTTTGCCGACGTCGTGTCGGCCAAGGACATGCGCGAATTCTTCAATCCCGAGTTCGATCAGTTGCGTATCCCGCAGTGGGCAGCGCGTGCCGAATACTTCAAGGGCGACGTCCATGCCGAGCTGATCTGGATTCCCTATGTGAGCGTCGACGACATCGGTCGTTTCGGTGGTGACTATTACCCCGTGCAGCCGACGATTCCCGGTCTGAATTCGGTCTATCGCATGCAGCAGCGCCCCGAGCACAAGCTGCGCAATTCGAACTACGGTCTGCGTATCGGCACGCTGATCAAGGGCTGGGATCTTTCGGCGTTCTACTACCGCAGTCTCGACGTGAATCCATCGTTCTCGAGGCAGATAGTCGGGTCCAGCGCGATCTATACGCCGGAGCATGACTGGATACACCAGTACGGCGGAACGCTGAGCAAGGATTTCGGCAGCATGCTGCTGAAGGCTGAAGCCGTGCTGACCACGGATCGCCGGGTGCCGGTGTCGTCGAACGTGCCGGACGGTCTGGTCAAGCAGGACATGGTCGATTACGCGGTCGGGCTTGATTTCCCGTTCGAAAACGAATCGCGCTTCAACGTGCAGTATTTCGAGCGCTATCACATCGACAAGGCACGTGACCTGCTGCCGTCGAAGCGCGAAAACGGGTTTTCACTGCTCTACAACTACAAGTTCACCGATCGCGTCGAAGGTGAGGCGCTCTGGGTGCAGTCCCTGGTCCGCAATGACTACATGTTCCGTCCCAAACTGACCTGGCGGGTCCAATCGAACTGGCGCGCCCAGTTCGGTGCCGATCTTTTTGGCGGCAATGGCAACGGATTCTTCGGGCGTTTCGGCAATTCCGACCGCTACTACGGCGAGTTGCGCTACAGCTTCTGATCTTCGCGGAGCGGCGATGAAAAGACTTCTGATCGTCGCCGAGGGCGCCACGCTGGCGCATGTCGCCAGGCCTCTGGCGCTTGCGCGGGCTGCGAGCCGGAGCTTCGATGTCGTGCTGGCATTGCCGGCGCAATACCGGTGGGCGGTCGGCGATCTTCAGGTTGAAACCGTCGATCTGACTGCCCAGTCGCCTGCGGAATTTGCCAAGCGGCTCGAAAAGGGCGATCCACTGTACGATCTGGCGACCCTCGAAGCCTATGTGGCGGACGATCTGGCACTGATCGGGCGCTGCCAGCCCGATTGCATCCTCGGTGATTTCCGGCTTTCGCTGGGCGTCAGTGCCCGTCTTGCCGGCGTGACTTACTCAGCACTGGCCAATGCCTACTGGAGTCCGTACTACGATGTCGGTGGCGACTGGCCCGTGCCGGACCTGCCGCTGACGCACATGCTTCCGGTTCCGATTGCCCGATGGCTGTTCAATCGCGTGCGACCCATGGCCTTCCGCCTGCATGCAGGAGCGATGGAGGCCTTGCGACGCAATCACGGATTGCCTGGCTTCGGCCGCGATCTTCGGCGTGTCTACACAGATGCGGATACGACCTTCTACAGCGATATTCCGTCGGTGTTCCGCCTGGTGAATGCGCCGCCGTCGCAACAGGTTGTCGGCCCGCTGCCGTGGTCACCGCCAGTCCCGGTGCCGGACTGGTGGGGTGATTTGCCCGACGACCGGCCGATTGCGTACGTGAGCATGGGCAGTTCCGGCCGGCAGGCGCTTTCAGGTTCGATCTCCAGATCGCTTGTCGATGCCGGTTTTCGCGTGCTGGTGACTGCGGCGCCCGATGCGATGATCGAGCATCCGGCAGTTCATGCCGTGAAATTCATGCCCGGCGATCTCGCTTGCGAACGAGCGTCGGTGGTGATCTGCAATGGCGGCAGCCCGACCAGCCAGCAGGCGCTCGCGGCAGGCAAGCCGGTGATCGGCGTGGCGTCCAATCTCGATCAGTTCATGAACATGAGTGCGCTCGAACGCGCCGGGCTCGGCGTGACGCTGCGGGCGGATCGGTTCAGTGCGCAGCAAACGGCCGCAGCCGCACGGCGAGGCGTCGAGGATGATGCGTGGCGCCAGCGCGCCGAGCGTACGAGCGTCGAAATCGGCAGGCTGGATGCGGTGCAGACGATACTGGACGAGTTGCGCTGACGGCGACAGGTTCGCCGTCATTTCGCACGGTGCGGACAAAAAAGGAAAAAGGGGCTTGCGCCCCTTTTTCTTTGCAACGGTACTGAGAAAACCTTACTTCGCCTTGCGACGACGCACCAGGCTCATCAGTGCCAGGCCAGCGCCAGCGATGGCCAGCGAACCGGGTTCCGGCACGGTTGCCTGGAACGAGGTTGCGGAATCGCTCTGGAAGTGGAAGTCGCAGGTCGTGCCGACAGCCACGTCGCCGCAGCCGGCGCCATTCACCGGAACCAGCACGCCACCAACCACACCCACGCCGTAATTCGGGGTCTGGCCGACCACTTCATCCGACGGGTTAGCCTGATTGAACGGAGCCGTCAGGTTCGAAGCATCGTTCAGGTCGACATTCAGCGACTTGATGTTCGACTTGAAGAAGTTGCTGTCGGTGTAGGTCACGTCGACGAACAGGTTGCTCGAGCCGCTGCCTTGGTTCGACAGGATGCCGGCGGCGTCATTGTTGCCGAAGTTGTCGAGATTCACGTTCGGGAAGAACTGCGGGCTGATCAGCGAGAAGTTCGTGAAGGTGCCGGTGCCACCGAGGTTGATCGTGCCTTCGAGAATCTTGATGCCGTCGTCGTAGCCGAGGCCGGTGATGTCGTTCGAATCAGCGGAGCTGTCGTAGAAAATCTTGTAGGTGCCACCGAGGCTCACGAAGCTCGAGGAAACGCCGCCAACGATACCCTGCTCGATGATGGTCGCCTGAACCGTGAATTCGGTGCCAGCCGTCGGCGAAACAGTCGTCGTCGTGCCGCCGTTGTTGAACGTGAAGCTGTTCAGGGTCGCCTGGAAGTAGGTCGTGAATACGCCGGTGGTGCTACCGATCGCATCCTTTGCCAGCGCGTTGCCCGGCAGCCAGTCGAAGCTGGTGACGCTGATCGCGCCGCCGGCAGCGGAGCCGTTCATGTCGAACACGATCGGGGTTGCAGTGAAAGCTGCGCTTGCTTGAGCCGACACACCCAGGGCTGCGATGGCTGCGGCAATCAAAGTAATCTTTTTCATCAAAATTCTCCTGTGGGTCGTAGGACGCACGATGTG
>DATCUL010000214.1:0-9338 GCA_036567405.1 Methyloversatilis sp.
GGCACCATGGCCCGCCTGCCGGACCTGGAAGTCTTCGCCCAGGAGCATGGCCTGAAGATCGGCACCATTGCCGACCTGATCGAATACCGCAGCCGCAACGAATCGCTGGTCCAGCGCGTCACCCAGCGGGTGATGGAGACCCGCCAGGGCGCCTTCGACTGCCATGTCTTCCGCGACCGGACCGGTGGCGTGCACATGGCCCTGGTGCGCGGCGAATGGAAGCCGGAAGACGAAGTGCTGGTGCGGGTGCACGAGCCTGCCTGCTGTGTTCGCGGAATCTGCTCGAGCCAGGCGTAGATGCCCGACCAGGCGAGTACGGAGGCGGTCAGCAACGCGGCCAGCAGCAGGAAGGTCCGTGCCAGCAGCGAGCGCGGCAGCAGCGGGAAGCGGCGAAGCGGTGCGCCCAGCGTCTGACCGGTCCAGCGATGCAAGGTGCCGCGCCGGCGCGGCCTCCTCACCACTTCGACGGGCGTCCGGCGGGGCGGTCAGCCATGCCGCGTACCGTCGGGAACGAATACGTAGCCGAAGCCCCACACGGTCTGCAGATAGCGCGGTTTGGCGGGGTCGTCCTCGACCAGTTTGCGCAGGCGCGACATCTGCACGTCAATGGAGCGATCGAAGGCGTCATACTCGCGGCCGCGCGCCAGTTCCATCAGCTTGTCGCGCGACAGCGGCACGCGCGGTGATTCCAGCAGCACCTTGAGCAGCGAGAATTCACCGGTGGTCAGCACCTGCTCCTGACCGTCGCGCGTCAGCGTGCGCGCCGCCAGGTTCACCTCGACCTGGCCGAAGCGCACGACGCGTTCATCGAGGGCCGGCGCGCCCGGCGGCGGCTTGGGGGCCTGCCGACGCAGCACGGCGTTGATCCGGGCCACCAGTTCGCGCGGGTTGAAAGGTTTGGGCAGGTAGTCGTCGGCGCCCATCTCGAGTCCGACGATGCGGTCGACCTCGTCGCCCTTGGCGGTCAGCATGACCACCGGAATGGCGTTTTCCTGCGCCCGCAGGCGCCGGCAGATCGCGAGGCCGTCTTCGCCCGGCAGCATCAGATCAAGCACCATGAGATCGTAAAGTTCGCGTGCCAGCGCCCGGTCCATCTGCGCGCTGTCTGCCACGGCCTTCACCGCAAACCCCTGTTCGCCGAGATAGCGCTCGAGCAGGGCACGAAGCCGGGCGTCGTCATCGACGATGAGGACCTTGCGTTTTTTTTCTTCCATGTCCGGATGCTACCCGAGTGGCTCCTGCCAGTTCAATCACGCCGTGAGCGGATGTAACGCGCCGGGCATGCGGTTACCCGCGCTTACAAAGCCCGACAGGGCACTCACATCCGCCTTACAGGCGCTGTCCATGATGGTCAAAAACATGGAACACTGGCGTCTGTGCGCCTTCGGGGGAAAGTCGTGATCAGGTTGAGTGCGGGAGTGGCTGCGTGTCTTTGCAGTATTGCGTTCGTCGCGATGCCGGCGAATGCCAGGTCGGCGATTGCCGCACCGGCGGCGCAGCAGTTCGACAAGGTGCAGTTCAGGCCGGCTGCAACACCGTCCGGCAAGAGCGAGGCGGATGATCGTGGATGCAATGCTGCGGAGCAGGCGGTGGTCGACCATGTGGCGTGGCAGTACGCACTACACCGCTCCAGTCTCTACCTTTACAATCCGGGCGGCTCTGGCGAGCGGGTGGCCAGTGTGGCGGATGGCCGGACTATCGAACAGTGAGCGGATCGTAAGGAGTCGAAGCGGATGAAGTGTGCAGACCAGACAGCCACGCGTTTTCGTCGGTCCATCCTCTGCTCCTGCATGAGCGCCGCATTCCTTACTTCGGGGCATGTGCAGGCCGCGAGTGGCGATCCGGGAGGCCGGAGCAATTTCGTCGAACCCCAGCGCATGGAACGTGTCATTCCTGCCGGTGGCGCCATGCCGCCGATGCGCCGTTTCGATGGCGATGCACCGTCGGCGCGACGCCTCGGTTATGGCGACCAGCGTGGTCCGGGATTGACGCCGGAAGAGCGTCGCCAGCTCAGGCGCGACATCCGCGACGCGGCCAAGGAACTGTATCGCGATGCGCCGGAACCCTGACCTGAAGCGCTTTGTTCAGACTCCGTGACCGGAACCCGGCTCGTCGTCGGCCACAGGATGGAAATAGCCCGATCCGCAGCTGTTTGCCGTCGCCCGGCCCGTGGCAATGACCGGCTTACCCTTGCGTCACCGCACTGTGTGACCACCAGTTGCTTGTGAGCGCACCTTTTTGCTGTTGAGCGGGTGCAGTGCTTCTGCGCAGTTTCCACCCTTTGCGCGTTTCGGAAGGCCCGGCGCATTCAGGTAGCAGCACGTGCGGTCGGCTTGTGCCGGTCGAAGCCGTGCTTCTGCGCCACACGGTTGTAGTGGATGTGAGCGTCGATGACCCGGCGTTCGCGCGGCGCCAGCGTGAACACGTCGATCAGGATGTCGCGCGCTTCCTGCGCCAACGTGTCGTCCCAGCGCGGATCCAGCCGTTTGATCAGCGCGGCGAGCCGTTCAAGCTCCGCACCGATGTGTTCCAGATCCGGCCCCTGCGCGACTTCCGCTTCGAGTACGGCGGCGGCCGCCTGTGCGCGCTCCCGTGCCGACAGCTTCTGCTGCCGCTGCAGCCGGTTGGGGACCGCGCCGGGCGTGTCGCCCAACTGGGCGATCAGCTTGTCGGCTGCGTCCTGCTTGTCGACGCTGAAGCAGGCTTCGGCCAGTTCGCTGGTCGCCAGTGCATCCGGAGTGCGCAGCCTGCCGTGAGCCTCGAGTGCGCTGTCGACCGCTCGACGTGCGCCTTCGTCGTCTCCCCGCTGACTGCAGCGTCGGGCTTCGACGATGTCGGAAATGACGGCCGCCCGCTCGCCGTCTCCAAGAAGGGTGCGCATCTCGTTCATGCGCTGGACCAGTTCGGCGTCGACATCCGGCAGGCCGACCAGGCTCTTGATCAGCGTCAGATGATCGTCGGCGCACGCCAGCGAGCTGCCCTCGGTGCGGGCGATCACTTTCCGCATCACCGCAGCGGCGCGTTCGGTTTCGCCCGATTCCAGGCAAAGTTCGCCGATGTAGCGCATGCGGCGAAGGTTGTCCGGTGCGATCGAATCGGCGCGTTCGTAGTAGGTCAGCGCCTGGGTGAGTTCGCCATTGCGTTCGTGGAGCTCGCCCAGAAAATCATAGACGCCCATGAAATCCGGGAATTCCTCGCTGAGCTGTGCAGCCTCCTGGGCTGCCTCCTGCGCAAAACCGCGCTCGCGCAGCACCATTGCATAGCCGATGCGGGCCCATGGCACGGTGTTGTTGGCCATGACGGCCTTGTATATCTCGGCTGCTTCATCGACACGGCCGAGCGCGATCAGCGCCTCTGCCCGGATGCGCAAGGCGTCCATCGAGTAGCGTGGCGTACGCGTCAGTGTCTTGTCGCATTCGTCGATGACACGTTCGAGATTGCGTGCGGCCATCTGTTCGTAGATCGCCTTCAGTGCATGCTTCTTTTCGACCGCGCGCACCAGGCGCTCGCCCAGCTGTCCGGAGGTGAAAGGCTTGAGCAGATAGTCGTCCGGCGCGAATTCGGCTGCCGACACGACCCGCTTTCTTACGCGGTCTCCGGTTACGATCATGAAGACCGACGACAGCGGGAGGATGTTGTTCAGACGCAGTTCTTCCAGCGTGCGCAGGCCATCATGCTTTTCGCCGAAGTTGTAGTCGCACAGCACCACGTCCGGCGTGGTGACCGAACACTGACGCAGCAATTCGGTCGAGTTGCCGGCTATCGTCACGTACTTGACGCCGGCCTGCGACAGCTGCGTGCGCACCCAGGTGCGGACCACCTGATTGGCGTCCGCAATGACCACGCGCATCTTGTCCAGTACTTCGGTCGGCAGAAACATTCGGTCGGCGCGCAGTTCGGGAATATGAAATATAGAACGTTCTAACGGCAACGGCCTGCATGAACTTGAAGCGTGACGATTCGGGGAAACCGATAGGGACCTCGAATTGCCGGCCGCGAGCCCCTACAATTCCGGCTTGTGATGAATTTCCGAGATGCATGAATCTGCTCGCGCTTGAAACCTCCGCCGAAACCGCGTCGGTGGCGCTGTTGACCGGTAACGAAACCGCGTTCCGCGAGGGCGGAACGCCCGGCACGCACGCGCGCGTCGTACTGCCCTGGATCGAAGAACTGCTGGCTGAAACCGGGCTTGCGCTGGGCCGGCTCGATGGCATCGCCTTCAGTGCCGGGCCGGGCAGCTTCACCGGTCTGCGCCTTGCCGTGTCCGTTGCCCAGGGATTGGCGCTCGGTGCCGGACTGCCGGTCGTTGCGGTGCCCACGCTTGAAGCGCTTGCCCTGGCAGCCGGCGATGGTTTCCGTTTCTGCTGCGTCGATGCGCGCATGAGCGAAGTCTACAGTGCGGCCTACGAGGTTGCGGGCGAGGAGGTTCACGCCTGCTCGCCGGTCAATGTCGGTGCGCCTGCGCTGCTGGCAGGACCTGCTGATGGACATTCTTCCTGGCACGGGTGCGGCAGCGGCTTTGCGCTGGAAGCTGTAAGGGGGCTACCGTGGGTTGCCGGGCTGGCTTCTCTCGATGCAGGGCTTGCCGCCCATGCGCGCGATATTGCCCGACGAGGTGTCGTGGCAATCAAGGCCGGCAAGGCAATGGATCCGGCGCTGGCGGCACCGCTCTATGTGCGCGACAAGGTTGCCCGGACCACGGCGGAACGCCTGATGGCCGGTGGACGCGCGTGATGGGGGCGCAGGTCTGGCCGGCGAGGGATGACAGTCCCGAACTGTCGTTCGCACCGATGCGCGACGAACATCTCGACGAAGTAGCCGAGATCGAAGGCACGCTCTACGATTTTCCCTGGACGCGCCTCAATTTCGCCGACTCCCTGACAGCGGGCTACTGCTGTCGCGTGCTCCGGCAGGAAGGTGAGCTGGCAGCATACGCCGTCATGATGTGCGTGCTGGACGAAGCGCATCTGCTCAATATCAGTGTCGTTCGTGGCCTGCAGCGCCACGGACTGGGGCGGCGCATGCTGGATCATCTGGTTCATGAGGCCAAATGCTACGGTGCCGAGCGCATGTTTCTTGAAGTACGACCATCCAACGTGGCGGCGAGGGCAATGTATGACCGCGCCGGCTTCAGTCCGATCGGGCGGCGCCCTGGTTACTACCCGGCGCTGGATGGCCGCGAGGACGCCATCGTGATGAGTGCGGAACTCGACGGATGGTGGATGCGATGAACCGCCGACCCGCCATCCTGCGCGAAATGGGGCTGGCGCCCTTGTGGCGCCTGCGCTGCTCGACGGTTGCCGGGCGGACTGACGCCGAGGCACCGGTGTCCGAGTCGCACTTGCCACCGCAGCCGGAGAAGGCGCGCGTGCAACCGGTGATCAACGTACCTGTCCAGTCACACACTGAGGATGCCGTGGTTGCCGCCGGTCTGGACTGGGATGCGCTTGAGGCGGCCATCCGCGAATGCCACGCCTGCCGGCTGCATGAGCGGCGCAACAAGGCGGTGCCAGGCGTGGGCGACCGGCAGGCGGACTGGCTGTTCGTCGGTGAAGGTCCGGGCGCAGAGGAGGATCAGCGTGGAGAACCTTTCGTCGGGCAGGCAGGCAAGTTGCTGGATGCCATGCTGGCGTCGATCGGGCTGGCCCGCGGCAGCAATGTCTATATCGCCAATGCGGTGAAATGCCGGCCTCCCGGCAACCGTACGCCGGAAGCGGATGAAATCGCCACCTGTCAGCCCTATCTGGAACGGCAGATCGCGCTCATCCAGCCGCGCATCATCGTCGCGCTCGGCCGGCCGGCAGCCCAGACGCTACTGGGCTGCGAGGTCAAGATCAACGCAGTACGCGGGCGCCTGCTCGATCATGGCGGCATTCCGGTCGTGGTGACCTACCACCCCGCCTATCTGCTGCGCAATCCTCACGACAAGGCGAAGGCCTGGGAAGACCTGTGCTTTGCGCGTGCCAGCCTGGGCTGACAGCGGACCCTCGGCTCCGATGCTAGGATCGCGCGATTTGATTCATGGAGCCATTTGTGCGCATTTCCGCTAGGTGCCTTCTGGCGCTCGGCCTGTCCGTTCTCGCCCTGCCAGCGCTGGCCGACACTGTTGCAAAGGACGGATTCGCGAGAAACGAAACCGATCGTGCTGCGACCCATATCGGCCAGAGCGGTGCAGTCTGGCCGGACGATTATGGGGTGCGGACAGGAACGTGCAATCGTGCGGCAATCAGTGCTGCACTCGAAATGGCAGGAGACGGGAGCGATGTGCGTCCCGTCGCCATCGTGCTCGGTTCGACGAAGGCGGCACTGATCAGTGCCAGCGTCCGTCGTGATCTGGATGAAGTCGACCGCGCCTGCATCGGGCACACGCTAGAACTGGGCGAGAACGGTCGCACTGTGCGCTGGCGCTCGGATGACGTCAATTACACGCTGACGCCGGGCAAGGCGACCGGCAGACTGTGCCGCAGCTTCGCCTTGCGCGGCGAGGCTGCAGGGCGCAGCGTGATATCGAAAGGTGCGGCCTGCCGGCGTGATGACGGCGCCTGGGTACCGCGCGGCTGACCCCCGGATTTCTCTGAAATCGAGTTGGGGGCCGCACACCGCACGTATTTGCCGGTTACGCGACGAGCACTGCCTTGCACTCCTCGTCGAGACGGCTGGTCTCGGCATCGCCGCTCGCCCGGGCTGCGGCGGGGGCCTCATCCGACGTGAGCAGACCCTAGTGCCCGAACCCGTCGTCGAGCAGCGCCACATCGTCACGCCTGCGCTGGTTGGCCTGGTGCCATTTTCCGACCATGAACATGGTGGCGGCGACAAACAGGCCGAATACGATCATCACCGTGTATACGGACAGACCGCCGGCCAGCAAGGCAGCGTAGAGACCGGTCATCACCAGTATCGACAGGTTTTCGTTGAAGTTCTGCACCGCAATCGAATGCCCGGCGCCCATCAGCATGTGACCACGGTGCTGCAACAGGGCATTCATCGGTACCACGAAAAATCCGGCGCACGCACCGATCAGGATCAGGACGGGAACGGCGGTCCACAGGCTGGTGACCAGTATCATCAGCGGCACCAGCAGGCCCATTGCGATGCCCAGAGGAATGACACGCACCGATCCCTTCAGCGTGATGCGCCGTGCCGCCATGATGGCGCCGATGGCGATGCCGACCGCGACCACGCCCTGCAGCTTCGATGCCTGCGACAGGCCCATGCCCAGCGCCCGGTCCGCCCAGTCGATCACGATGAACTGCAGCGTCGCACCGGCACCCCAGAACAGCGTGGTCACGGCAAGCGAAATCTGCCCCAGCTTGTCTCGCCAGAGCGCCTTGTAGCTGTGCGTGAAATCCACCAGCAGAGCCCTCGCGCTGCCGTGCAGGGGCTTGAGCTTGACGCCGGTATCGGGGATGAACAGGTTGAACAGCGCAGCCAGCACATAGAGCCCCCCGACGATGGCAAGACTGATTTCCACGGTGGTATCGAGCCCGGTGTCGATCAGCGGAAGATCCAGCGCCAGCAGCCGCTCGCTCAGATTGGGGTCGATCAGCAGGCCACCCATCAGCACGCCGAGAATGATGGCGCCGACGGTCAGTCCCTCGATCCAGCCGTTGGCGACGACCAGCAGCCGGTGCGGCAGGTATTCGGTCAGGATGCCGTACTTGGCCGGAGAGTAGGCGGCGGCACCCAGACCGACAACGGCATAGGCGGCCAGCGGGTGAATGGCATGAAACATCATCGCGCAGCCGGCCACCTTGATCGTGTTGCTGATCAGCATCACCCGTCGCTTGGCCATCGAATCGGCAAAGGCACCGACGAAGGCGGCCAGCACCACGTAGGAAATGGTGAAGAAGAGCTTGAGCAGCGGAATTTGCCAGCCGGGCGCGTGGGCGTCCTTGAGCACGAAGATGGCTACGACCAGCAGTGCGTTGTCGGCAAGCGCAGAGAAGAACTGCGCGGCCATGATGATGTAGAAGCCGAAAGGCATCGGGCGATCTGGGCCGGAACAGCCTGCCGGCCTTGCGCAAAAAGTGCGCCTTTATACCACGAACGTCGGGACGTCCCCGTGACGGTCCGGGCACATGGCGGCGATGCTTTTCGCCGGATGACGGAAAGTTGTCCGACCAGGCGCTCCAAGCCGCGATACCCTGCGTTTTCTTTTACCGCTTGCGCCCGACATGGTCTATAAACACGAGGGCAGATGTCACTTATACAGAGGAAAACATGCCCGATAGAAGGCTGGAAGTGTTTCACGCGGCGGCAAGCCAGATGTCGTTCACGCGTGCGGCAGAACTTCTGCAGATGACCCAGCCGGCGGTCACCTTCCAGATCAAGCAACTGGAAGAACATTTCGGAACACGACTGTTCGAACGCGCGCATGGCAGGGTATCGCTGACGCAGGAGGGGCTGCGGGTCAAGGACTACGCCGACCGGATCCTTGATCTGTTTGCGAGTCTGGAGAACGAGCTCCAGGCGATGGCGACCGATCTGCGCGGTCATCTTCTGATCGGCGCGACGCCGACTGTTGCCGAGTACCATCTGCCGCCGGTGCTGGCCGAATTCCGGATCGCCCACCCGAACGTGGTGCCGCGGCTCACCGTGGACAATCCGGACGTGATCGAGGACATGGTCGATCAGCGGGTGCTCGACATCGGCATCGTCGAGGGCCTGGGACGCGGCGGCGCCCAAGTGATGGTCGAACCGTGTGCCGAGGACGAGCTGGTGGTCGTGTGTTCGCCCGATTTTCCGCTTGCCCGGCTGCCGGAAGTGACGCCCGAGCATCTGCTGCTGCATCCGTGTGCAGGCCGTGATGCTGGCAGCGTGCGTGCGTTGCTCGACAACTATCTTTCGCGCGGTGGCGTCGATCCGGCCAAGCTGCCGCTGGCGTTCGAACTCGACCGCCTGTCGTCGGTCAAGGGCGTGCTTGAACGCGGTCTGGCCTATGCCATCCTGTCGCGCGCCGCGATCCGCCACGAGATCAGTCTCGGTTTGCTGGTGGCGATACCGCTGCGTCCGCGGCTTATCCGCCACATGGCGCTGCTGTTCCCGTCCGAGCGCTTCCGTACATATATGGCGCGGACGTTCGGCGAGTTTGCCGTGACCCGGTTGTCCGGGCCGCGTTAGGACGTTCCACGTTCTACAATCCGGGGTCGAAAGTCAGGCCTCTCGTCAGCTCCCTTCTCCCAGTCTTCATGTCGCGCCCTCCGTACACCGAATCCTTCCCGCTGTTCCGTCCGATTCACGCCCGCATCGATTTCGACGCGCTGCGCCACAACTACCTGCGTACCCGCGAGTTGGCGGGCGGTGCGAAGATGTGGGCCGTCATCAAGGCGAATGCCTAC
>DATCUL010000215.1:0-4035 GCA_036567405.1 Methyloversatilis sp.
GTTGTCAATCGTCCAGACCCGCACGTCTCCGATCGTGATACGGATCGTCTGCCGATCAAGCTTGCCCTCGAAGACGAATGACTTCGCGCCAGCCGCCGTCGCACGAACCGCGAGACGCGGCATATCGATATCCCACAGAAAGGCTTGCACCTTTCCTACAGGGCAGGAAAACCCAGCGATTCGCGGGAGGGTGAGGCGTTCTCTGTTCATCGATTTGGGCGCTCTTGGCGTGTGTATGTAGCCACCATGTAGCCACATCATAGCAACCCAAATACAACTAGATCAAACTAATTACCAAATAAACCATAGTGTTGTAGTTAATTTTGCTCACCACGTACATCTAAACAAACACAGATATAACAGTTCTTTTACGGACTCATAATCCGTTGGTGCCGAGTTCGACTCTCGGGGGGCCCACCATCAAAACAGGCACTTAGGCCAACCCCTCGGGGTTGGCCTTCTGCTTTGCGGCTTCGTGCAACCCTAGGAAGGTCCGGCCTCAACAGGCGAACGGCGAACCGGTTGCGATCTGCACGACCGACCCCACGCTTTATCGCCTCGTCGGAGCGCGCCGGCGCAGGAAACTCCCGCTATGCTACTAACGCATCCGGGCAGGGCCTTCCCGATCCATGTCGTGGCAACTGATGGCGACAACGGCCGCAGACGAGCCCCAAAAACTAGAGAGGAGACACCTGCATGCGCACGGACATCGAGTTCAGGACAGACGACGGCATCACTCTCCGCGGCTGGCACTACCTTCCGGACAACGGTTCGGCTCCGTTCCCAACCATCATCATGGCCCACGGCTTTTCAGCCGTGAAGGAAATGTACCTGGACTGCTTTGCCGAGGGCTTTGCGCGCGCCGGAATGGCATCGATCGTTTTCGACCACCGGAACTTCGGTGCCAGCGACGGTGAAATCAGGCAGGAGATCGATCCGTGGCTGCAGGTCAGCGACTATCGGGATGCCATCACATTCGCCGAAACGCTGCCGCAGACGGACGTTTCGAAGATCGGTGTCTGGGGTTCGAGTTATTCCGGCGGCCATGTACTGGTCGTGTCGGCAATCGATCGCAGGGTGAAGGCGGCCGTGGCACAGGTTCCACTGATCAGCGGCCACGCAAACGCCCGCCGGCTGATCCGGGCCGACTTCATCGCAGGATTCCAGAAGGCGTGCGAGGAAGACCGGCGCGCACGTGCCAAAGGCGCGGCGCCCGCCATGATTCCGGTCGTTGCGCAGAATCCTCTCGATGCCTCCGCCCTGCCGACCTCCGACTCCTGGGAGTGGTTCACCAGCACGCACGCAAAGCGTGCCCCGTCCTGGAAAAACGAGGTGACCCTGCGTTCGGTCGAAATGTTCACCGAGTACGAACCCGGCAGTTACATCTCGTTCATCAGTCCCACGCCGCTGCTGATGGTGGTGGCGCTCGGCGACCACCTTACGGTGGCTGACGAGGCGCTGGGCGCGTACGAGCGTGCACTGCACCCCAAGAAGCTGGTGACCCTTAAAGGCGGTCACTTCGACGCCTATGTCAATGACTTCGACATGGCCTCCGCACCCGCAACAGCCTGGTTTCGGGAGCATCTGGGGGGCACGACGCACGACTGAATCCCGCGCAACAGGGGTACGGGGCGGGGTGCACCGTGCCTGACGCCTGTTGCACCGCCGTCGCGCACGTGGCCATCCTCTGATCATCGTCAAGGTTCCTCGCACGAGCACTGAAGAGCCCCTGGCTTTGCGGCACACTGACATATTGTCCGGAGCCGGCCTTCCCGGCGGAAAGCAAGCGATGGCGGTGGAACTTTACAACGATGGCAGGCACGTCTGCCTCGCCTTCTACGATCTGGTCGACGAGGCCGCGGATCACGCGGTGCAGAGCAACCAGTTCCTCGTGGTCGATGGCGGACACGGGGCGCTGATCGATCCCGGCGGCAACATGACCTATACCGGCCTGATGATGGGCATGCAGCGTCATTTCCCGTCGAAGGATCTCGATCTGATCCTTGCCTCGCATGCCGACCCGGACATCATCGCGTCGATGAACAAGTGGATGGTCTCGACCTCGTGCAGGGTCATGATCTCCCAGCTATGGACACGCTTTCTACCGCATTTCACCAGCGGCCGCGACTATACGTCTCGCATCGTCGGCATTCCGGACGAAGGCATGCGCATCGCGCTCGGCAGCGGCGAGCTGCTGGCGCTGCCCGCCCACTTCATGCACTCGGAAGGCAACTTCCAGTTCTACGATCCGGTATCAAAAATCCTGTTTTCCGGCGACATGGGTGCATCGATGATCGACCAGCGCGACGCCTCCTCGCCGGTCGCCGACTTCGATGCGCACGTGCCGCGGATGTTCGGCTTCCACCGGCGCTACATGGTGGCGAACAAGATCTGCCGCTACTGGGCGAACATGGTGCGCACATTGGACATCGACATGATCGTGCCGCAGCACGGCGCCCGCTTCGAAGGGCGCGTCATGGTGAATCGCTTCGTGGACTGGATCGAAAACCTGCCGTGCGGCGTCGACCTGATGACGCAGGCGCAGTACCGCGCGCCCTGACGGGACATCAGCGTCCCTCGACTTCCAGCGCATTATCGACCTGGCGCACGCCGGGCACGGCCATGGCGGTCTGCAGTGCGCGCGCCAGTTGCGCCGCATCGAGCACGACGCCGGACAGCGTGACGTGGCCGTCGCGCGCCGCGACGGCCACATAGCTGCCCTGCATGCCCTCGTCGGCGCCCAGCGCCGCCTTGACCTCATTCTGCAGCCCGCGGTCGCGGTCTTCGGTCACCGGTTCCCGCGCACCGGTGGAAGTGATGTTCGCCAGACCGGCGGCCTGCGCCGGCGTGCAGATGGAATAGGCAATTGCGGTCGTGGTGAGTAGGGTGGCGATGGTTTGACGGGTAATCATGGCGGGTCTCCTCTGCCGTTGTCGGGTGCGCGGCAATGCCGGCCTGATGCTTTCAGCACATGCCGTGCCAAAGCACACATCCCTTGTTTTTCAATGACCTGCCTGCGTGTAACCGGGTCATCCGTCGTCCCCGGGCGACGCCCGATCCGCGACATGTCCGCACAGCCCGCGATGCCGCGGGACTGCGCTGTCGTCAGGATGCGACGTCGGCCGCCTCGCTGCGGAACAGCCCGGGACTGAGCCCGTAGCGCTGCAGCAGGCGATAGAACTCGGTACGGTTGCGCCCGGCAATGCGCGCCGCGTCGGTGACGTTGCCGGCCGTCAGCTTGAGCAGCTGCACCAGGTAGTTGCGTTCGAAGCGCTGCTTGGCATCGGCATAGGCGAGCGCCTCCATCGGCTTGACGCGCAGCGCGCGGTCGACCAGCGCGCGCGGCACCAGCGGCGTCGTGGCAAGCGCACACGCCTGTTCGACCACGTTCTGCAGCTGGCGCACATTGCCGGCCCACGCGGCGGTCGCCAGCGCCTCCAGCGCATCGGGGGCGAAGCCGCGCAGATCCTTGCCGTACTTCTCCGACAGCCCGCGCAGGAAATGCTCGGCCAGCAGCGGAATGTCCTCGCGCCGTTCGGCCAGCGCGGGCAGCAGCAGCGTCACCACATTGATGCGGTAGTAGAGGTCCTCGCGGAACTGCCCCTGCGCCAGCGCGCTGTCCAGATCGCAGTGAGTGGCCGACACGACGCGCACATCGATAGGCGCCGCCTGCGTGGCACCGACCGGCCGCACCACGCGTTCCTGCAGCACGCGCAGCAGCTTCACCTGCAAGGCCGGTGGCATGTCGCCGATCTCGTCCAGGAACAGCGTGCCACCGTGTGCCGCACGGAACAGCCCGATCCGGCGCGAATTGGCGCCGGTGAAGGCACCGCGTTCGTGGCCGAACAGTTCCGATTCGAGCAACTGTTCCGGTATTGCGCCGCAATTGATCGCGACGAAGGGCGCCGCCGCCCGCGGGCTGGCCCGGTGGATGGCACGCGCCAGCAGTTCCTTCCCGGTGCCGCTGTCGCCGCGTATCAGCACGCTGGCATCGGACGCGGCAACCAGCCGCGCCTCGTCGAGCAGCGCATGCAT
>DATCUL010000216.1:0-4116 GCA_036567405.1 Methyloversatilis sp.
CGATACACACTTCTAACGCGGTCACACCGGCAACGCTGGCGCAGACCCGGTCGCCCGGCTGCAGCGCCGCCACGCCGGCCGGCGTACCGGTAAACAGCAGGTCGCCGGCACGCAACTCAACCAGCACGGACAAGCGTTGTATCAATGCATCGACGTCGAGAATCATGTCGGCCAGATCACCCTCCTGGCGCAGCTGCCCGTTGACCGAGAGGGCGATGCGCCCGCTTCGCGGATGACCACACACGCTGGCCGGCACCAGCTCTGACACCGGAGCACTCTGGTCAAAACCCTTGCCCATATCCCACGGTTGCCCCCTGTCGCGCGCCGCTCGCTGCAGGTCCCGTCGAGTCAGATCCAGTCCGACGCCGTAACCGTAGATGCACGCCCGCGCCTGCGCAGCATCAAGATTGAGCCCGCCTGCGGCCAGCGCTACCACCAGTTCGACTTCATGATGAAGGTCGCCTGTGGCCGGTGGATACACCACCTCACCCGGAGCAACGACCAGCGCATCGGCCGGCTTGGAAAAGAAGAACGGCGGTTCTAGCGCGGAGTCATGACCCATTTCGCGTGCATGCGCGGCGAAGTTGCGGCCGACACAATAGATTCGGCGCACCGGGAACAGAACATCCGAACCGCGGACCGACAACGCCGGCTGCGGCAGTTGGAACATCATGTGCTGCATGGTTGCATCCAGTAGGATTGTAGGACACACAATTTTGCCCTCTGGCGCTGTGCCTTGCAGGGCGCCATTGACGAAAGCGTCCGCCATTAAAGTAAAGTTTCCCCTCGCAGTGCCGAAAAACACAAGAATCGTCATTCGCCAAAAGTAATCTGGCACGGAGACACCAGTGAATTCACAGCCCCCTGCGCGCAGTCGCTTGCTGACGCGCATGCGACCCACGCTGCTGGCAGCCGCACTGCTGACAGCAGGTCTGCATGCGCCACATGCCATTGCAATGGGGCTTGGTGCAATCAAGATTCGTTCGGTCATCGGCGAGCCGTTCCGTGCGGAGATCCCGCTGATCGGGGCCAGTGAAGCGACACCTGCCGGCAACTGCTTCGTGCTGGACCAGCCCGCGTTGTCCGGCCAGGACGACCTTCCGTGGCTGGCCAACGCCCGCGTCCGCGTGCAGGGCCGCACCATATATATAAGCAGCCCGGTTGCGGTCAGCGAACCGGTGCTGATGGTCGGCCTGAGAGTGGGGTGCGGATTCGAACTGGCGCGCGAATACACTGTATTGATGCAACCTGCCGGCACTGCAATCGCGGAAGAGCGTGCTGCCGACGGTCAGTCCGTACACGGCACCAGCGCAGAAACACAGGCAGCGATCGCGCCCGCGACGCCAACGGCAACGGCTCGCGCCAGAACGGCCCGCCGCACCAATGCAACGGCAACGCCTGCGTCTTCGGATCAGGCATCCGAGACCACAGCGCCTGCCGCTCCGGCACCACGTCCCGCACGCAAGCCCCGGCAAGCCGCAAACCCTTCCGGCAACGACCGTCTGTTCGTTGCACCGAATATCGATTCCGGCACCGGCGGACTGAAGATGTCCGGTGGGCTGGCGCCCCGTGCTGCAGCCACCGAAGCGCAGCGCGAAGCCCTGCGCACCGAACAGCGTCTGCTCGCCGCGCTGGACGAACAGATCGCGACCCATCTGGCGATCGCCGACAAGGTCAAGCAGCTCGAAGCGCGCATGGCGCAACTCCAGCAGCAGCTCGGCCGCAGCGAAAGTGCGCTGGATTCCAGCGTTTCACGTGCTGTCCCGGCGCTGCCGCGCCCCGAGATATCGCAGGCCGAGCCCGCCGCCGCACCCAACGCACCGGTGACAGCGGAAACGGAATCGTCCAGTCCGGCTCCGACGACCGTTGCGACAGAGCCTGCACCACCTGCCGGCGAAGCTGTGGCACCGCCCCCACCGCCCGGACTCACCAACGAGCCAGTGAAAGTCATCAGCAAGCTGCCGCCTGAACCCGCCCCTGCCAGCCAGGCGCCTGACACCCCTGGCATGAACTGGATGATCGCCGCACTGGGCTTGATGGCAGCCGGTTCCGTTCTTGCCGGCGCATGGCTGTGGCGCCGCCGCGCCCGGAAGGTCGCCGCCACTGCCGCAGTTCGCCAGCGTCTTGCGGCCGATGCCATGGCCGGCCTGATGTCAGACGCGCCGGCGCCGGAAGCCGCAAGCTGGTCACCTGGTGCGGCACGGCGTTCTCCATGGCGGGAGCGACGGGCATCCGAACAGGATGAGCTTCCGAACATCGATCCACCGCCCTCGCTCGAAGCCCCACCGGAGTGGGTACCCGATAGACCTCCTCCGGGAGACGTCAACGAGACCGTCGAAATGCCGGCCTTGATCAGTTCACACGTCGTCGACATCGAGCTCGACGGCGAAAGCCGCCCGGAAGCGACGCAGCCGACGCGGCTGGACCTTGAATTCGACAGTTTCGTCGGCTCGGCAAGCAGCCTTGGCTCTGTCGACGATGCACCTGCACAGACCGGACCACGCCTGGTCAGTACCAATCCCGCACCCTCAGCCGGCCATTCTTTCGATCAGAGCGCCCGCCCGGCCAACGAGGAGGATGCGCCGTCACACCAGCACGTACTCGAACTGGCCGAAATCATGATGTCCTTCGGTCGCGCTGAAGGTGCCGCCCAGACACTGTCCGAATTCCTCCGCGATTACCCGAAGGAGTCGCTGATTCCCTGGCTCAAGCTGCTTGATCTCTACTACAGCAGCGGCCGGCGCGGCGAATACGACGATCTCGCACCAAAACTGAATCGCGCCTTCAACGTGAAGGTACCAGACTGGGAAAGCTTCAATGGTCCAACGACGGCCGAATCGGTAGAGCAATTCGGCCACATCATGGCGCGCATCGGCGCAACCTGGCCCAACCAGGACTGCCTCGATTACGTCAATGAACTGCTCAGCGACAACCGTGCAGGTACGCGAATCGGCTTTCCGCTCGGCGTCGTGGATGATCTGCTGCTGCTCAAGTCCCTGCTTGAGTGTCTGATCGCTAGTCCGTCAGCCACTTCCAGTCAGTCGTCCCGTCTGGCGATCATCTAGCAGCATCCCGATCAGGCGGGGTTGTCGATATCGACACAGTCAACCCGAATGCCGAATCGCTCCGCCAGATGCCGGCCGAGCGCCTGCACACCATAGCGCTCGGTGGCATGGTGGCCCGCCGCAATGTAGGGAATGCCCGACTCACGCGCCAGATGCGTGGTCTGTTCGGAAATTTCTCCCGAGATGTATAGGTCGACACCGGCCTCCATCGCCTGTTCGAACATGCCCTGAGCGCCACCTGTACACCAGGCGACCCGCCGGACGACGCGCCCTGCGTCGCCAACCAGCAATGCCTGTCGCGCCAGTTGCCTGCCGACGTGAGCGCACAGATCGTCGGCAGTCACCGATGACGCGGTTTCCCCCAGCCAGATCAACCCCTGCTCGCCGGTCGTACCCGTGGGGCTCAGCCCGAGCACGCGCGCCAGCTGCGCGTTATTGCCCAACTCCGCATGAGCGTCGAGCGGCAGGTGATAGGCAAAGAGATTGATGCCATGTTCGAGCACGCGGGCAATGCGCGCCCGCCTCATTCCGGTTATGCAGGCATCCTCACCGCGCCAGAACCAGCCATGGTGCACGAGCAGCGCCTGAGCACCACGTTCGACGGCAGCGTCTATCAGTGCAAGGCTTGCACTGACGCCAGTCACCACGTGGCTGACCGCCGACGTGCCTTCCACTTGCAGTCCGTTTGGGCAATAATCCTTGAACCGTGCGGCCTCCAGCAGTTCATCCAGATAACTGTGCAGCAGCGCCCTGTCCATTCACTCCCCTTTCCGTTTCCTTGATTATGCAGCGTCTCTGGCTGGTCTTCGCACAATCGGTCACGGCCGCTGTGGCGGTACTTTTCGTCGTTGCCACGTTGAAACCAGAGTGGTTGCCATCCCGAGGCCAGCCTGCCGCACCGGTGATCGCCGCCGATGTCGGCACGGGCACCAACACCTTTGCGTCCGAAGCAGCAAACACACCGACACGCATCGAATCCGCGAAGGTCATCAGCTACGCCGATGCCGCGCAGAAGGCGCTGCCCTCGGTGGTGCATGTATTCACCACCAAG
>DATCUL010000217.1:0-1911 GCA_036567405.1 Methyloversatilis sp.
CCGCGCCCTTCGACTCGGGCAGCACGACGTCGTGCGCCGTGTTGTAGGCGAGCCAGTTCATTTCCCAGGCACCGAACAGCGTCTTGCGCGCGGCGCGCACCACGTCGTCCTGCAGTGTCAGGCCCGGACGTTCCTCCAGTACCACCTTGCGCACGTCGGCCGGGTCGACCGGCACCCAGCCGAAACCGGCCAGCCATACCTCGGCGCGGCAGTGCTGCGCCTTGGTGATGTCACCACTCTTGCCCAGGCTCTTGTAGCCGAACTTCGAATCGGCCACGCGGATGCCGTACACATCCCGGGCAGGCAGGCCCGAGGCACGCGCCAAACCGACGTAGAGCGCGTTGAGGTCGGCGCACTTGCCGGTCAGGTTGCCACTTTCCAGCATGCTGCGGATGTCGCCCAGTCCGCAGCCGCGGGTTTTCGGATTGCGCTCGGTGTTGTCGCAGATCCACTCGTACAGCGCGCGCGCGCGGTCGATGTCGCTGTTCGCACCCTTGGTGATCTTCAGCGCCGTGTCGCGCACGATGCCGTCGACCGGCAGCAGCGCCGTCGGCCCGGTGAACAGCTTGTACGCGGCGGCGTCCAGCGGCGCCACGGCGCCCGGTTGCGACAGGTCGATCGCACGGTCGCGCGTGGTGAAGCGGCTGACCACCTCGATCTCCGGTGCTTCCTGGCCGGCGCGCCACTGCGCCATCAGCATCTTCACGCCGCGCCCGGCATCTTCGACGATGCCGGCACGCGCGGCATTGCCCTGCCACTCGTTGCCCATGGGCTTGATCCAGTCCGAACTTTCGATCGACGGCAGCGGAATCCAGGCCGTGACCTCCTGCCCGGCCGCGGCCGGCGTCACATGGGTCGTCACCTCGAACACGCGCCAGCCATTCGCCGGCGACGGATCGAAACCACCCTGTGCGGCGCGTGCGGAAAACGGCAGTGCAGCCGACATGCCCGCCAGTGCGGAAGCCTTGATGAAACAACGACGATCCATGAACAGATACTCCAATCAACTTGCTGAAAATCACTCGAACAGACGCTGCAGCTGCCTGACAACCGCCTCGTCATCCCACTCGATCACGCCCTGCGCCCGGGCAAGTATGCGATGCCGGCGATCAAGCACGACGGTGTAGGGCAGCATGCGTGCGCCCCAGGCGCGGCTGGTGCGCTGATCGCGGTCATGCAGCAGCGGTAGCGCCAGCTTCGCATCGCGCATGAATTTCGCCGCGTCCGTCTCTCGGTCCGCCACCGCCACCGTCAGCACCACGACACCCTGCGCCGCCAGACGTGCCCCCGCGCGCGCCAGCGCCGGCATCTCGTCGCGGCAGGGCTCGCACCAGGACGCCCAGAAATTGATGATCAGCGGCCGTCCAGCGTACGTCTCGATCAGCCGAGCAAGCTGCGGATCGTCGCTGTGCGGCGCCGCGGACGGCGCGTCCACCACCAGCTCCGATGCCTGCGCCAGTGCGCCGGACAGGCACATCAGCATGGCCGTGCCCAGGCGCTGCCATGTATTCGCTGCCGGATGCACGATAGTCCTTCGGCGCCAAAGGCGCGGAGTCTACCTGCCGCGGACGCCTATGGACACCCTGCGCCCGGAGAAGGGTGTCCGCGCGCAACGCCGGGGTCGCACAGCAGCGCCTCGCCGGCGCGTATCCTCCGGCCGCAGGCCGTCGAAGGATGCAGCGCGAAACCGCGCGGCGCCAGCACCACGATGGTCGATCCGTGCTGGAACCAGCCCATCTCCTCGCCCTTGCGCAGCACCGTGTCGCATGGCAGATCGTGCGGCCCGCGGTAGCCGGCATGCAGCAGCAGATCGAGGAAGTGCAGGCGCAGGCTGGCAACCAGGATCGCCGCCACCGGCACCAGCGTAATGCGCGCACCGCAACCGGCGAGCGTGGCGGTGAGCGCGGCACG
>DATCUL010000218.1:0-3229 GCA_036567405.1 Methyloversatilis sp.
CGATTGCGTTCATCCGCCCGTCCTCGGCATCACCTCGCCGACCGTGATCGCGGCGACGTCGTCGTCGTCGACCGGCTGGATGTCTTCGGTGAAGCGCACGTCTACCGCCATGCGCAGGAAGTCGGCGACCGGGCCTTCGCCCGCTTCGCGCACGCCGTCGGCATCGCTGTCGCGCAGCAGCGCGAGCAGCGACATGCGGTAGGACGCCTGGGCGAAGCCGCCGCCGGGCACGATGTCGGCCAACGGTGTGGCGGCATCGAGCTGGCGGATGCGCTTGCCGAACAGTTCGAGCAGGCGCAGGTCTTCGGCCGGCGGTGCGCCGGCGGTCGGCGCCTGTTCCGGTGCCGGCAGCGCGTTGTCCCCGGTCGCGGCAGCCGGTTCGCCGGCCGCCACCGGTTCTGCGCGGTCCAGCAGTTCGTGTCCGCCGGCCAGCAGCGTGAGGTCGGGGCAGGGGGTCAGCGCGCCGTCGCACAGGCCGACCAGTTCCCGCAGATCCAGGCTGCGCAGCCAGCCGGCGACGTCGGACGAGGAGATGCCGGAACCGCCCAGCGTGACGCGCTGTGCCTCGATCTTGTTCAGTGCGCGCTGGAACGAGGCATCGACGCGCGCCAGCCTGGACTGCGCCAGCCCGATGCGCTGTGCCACGCGCGCCCGCTCGAACGGGATGTCCTCGTCGGCCAGCAGCTCTTGCAGCAGCGCGGTGCCGCGGTCGAGCCAGCGCGCGTTGGCGGCGAGCCGGCGCCGTGCCGACAGGATGCGGAATTCCGAGCCGGAGGCGATCGCGTCCTCGAAGTGCAGCGTCAGGTCGTTGAGCTTGCCCAGCAGATGGTTCAGCGCGTCGCCGGTGTCGCCATCGACCGCCTGCAGGCCGGCGATCTGTGCGGTCAGGAAGCCCAGTTCCACGTCCTCGTCGCCCGACAGTTCGAGCAGCATGGCCAGCGCGGCGCAGGCGTTGCGGCCGGTGTCGGACAGCTGGTATTCGCCGTTGTCGACGCGCAGCAGCGCGTGGTCGCGCAGCCGGCGCAGCACGGTTTCCAGCTTCACCGTGTCGACGAAGGCGAAGCGCGCGCGCAGTGCATCGGGCGACCAGCGCGGCGCGTCGGCGCTCCGGCCGATTTCGCCCAGCACCATGACGCGCAGCAGCACCTCGGCTTCGCTGCCGTGGAACAGCGTGGTAAAGGCAGCGAGCAGCGGGCGCGCGCGCAGCAGGCGCTCGAGTTCGGGCAGGTCGCCGGCGTCGACGCCGGGCGCCAGGAAGTCGGAAAAGTCGCTGGCGGTCGTCATTGGTAGAGCGGGAGGGCGCCGATGCGCGCCTCGATGTCGCGGATGACGGTCTGATAGGCGGGTGCGCCGATTCCGCCGAAGCGACGACGGAATTCCGCTTCCGGCATGAATTCGCTCAGACCGTCGATGTCGGGCAGCAGCGCTTCGGCCGGCAGGCCGGCGGCCAGCCGGCGGGCGACGTCGCCCCGTCCGGCCGCGATCTGTTCGCCCAGGCGCGTGCCGGTGCGGTCGGCCAGCAGGTCGATGAAGGAAAATCCGCTGCCGCCGCGCGAATCGCTGATTTCCTTCGACAAGCCGAGCGCGTCGGACCAGCGGGTGCCGGCGAACAGCGCCAGCACGGCGGAACTGAGCAGATGCTGCGCCAGATCGTCGCGGCCGCGCACGGTCAGCGGGAGTGCCGGCGCACGCGGCCAGGCGCGGGCGTCCGGCAGCAGGTCGGCGGCCGAGCGGCCATCGACGAACAGCGCCAGCGTCAGCAGCGCGGAACGCTGTTCGGCGATGGCATCGTGACCGAGGCTGCGTTCGATCACCGTGGCGAACAGCGGCTGCAGTGCATGCATCAGGTCCTTGTCCTGCCGCCGGCGCATGTCGGAGACGATCTGCAGCAATGCGCCGTTGTAGGCGGCCAGCCTTTCTTCCTCGCTGGCCGGCAGCAGCGCGCGCGCGCCTTCCTGCCACAGTCCGGGCTGCCAGACGTAGCCGACGGTCAGTTCCTGCGGGGTGGCATGGAAGCTGTGCACGACCTCGGTCAGGCGGAGCGGATCGATGTCGATGTCCAGCAGCGGTGCGGCGCGGACCGCGGTCTCGAGCAGCAGCCAGCGCGCCAGCGGTGCCGGCAGCGGCAGGCGGCCGACGGTCAGTCGCTGCAGCGTGGGCCGGTCATCGCCACCGCGGGTCACCTGCAGACCGGCGTTGAGCCAGCGTCCGAACGGCAGCGGCTGGCTGATCGACAGTTCGAGAACGTCGTCGGACAGCCGGGTGCTGGCGCGGGTACCGCGCAGGTGGCGTGCCGCCTGACGCACCAGCACGTCCAGTTCGTCGTCGCGCAGCACCAGTTGCTCCGGTGTGCCGGCCGGCTTGCGGCGCGGATCCTGGCGGGCGATCTGCTTCAGCGCGCGGTTGGCGGTGTCGGGCGACAGCGCTGCGGTCTCGGCCACGGCCGGTGTGCCATCCACCGCCAGCCAGCCGGCGATCAGGACGCCGGCGGCAAGGAGCAGCAGGGCGCACAGCAGCGTCCGGATCAGCACGCGCAACAGCTTCACACGCCGTGCTTGAGGCTGGCCTGGATGAAGCCGTCGAGGTCGCCGTCGAGCACGGCCTGCGTGTTGCCGACTTCGTAATTGGTGCGCAGGTCCTTGATGCGGCTCTGGTCGAGCACATAGGAGCGGATCTGGTGGCCCCAGCCGATGTCGGTCTTCGAATCCTCCAGCGCCTGCTGCTCGGACTGGCGCTTGCGCAGCCCCGCCTCGTACAGCCGCGACTTCAGCATGGCCATCGCCTCGGCACGGTTGCGGTGCTGGCTGCGGTCGTTCTGGCACTGCACGACGATGCCGGACGGCATGTGCGTGATGCGGATCGCCGAATCGGTCTTGTTGATGTGCTGACCGCCGGCGCCGGAGGCGCGGAAGGTGTCGACGCGCAGGTCGGCCGGGTTGATGTCGATCTCGATCGAATCATCGGCTTCCGGATAGACGAACACGCTGGAAAAGCTGGTGTGGCGGCGCGCACCGGAGTCGAACGGGCTCTTGCGCACCAGCCGGTGGATGCCGGTTTCGGTGCGCAGCGTGCCGTAGGCGTATTCGGCGCTGACCTTGATGGTGGCGCTCTTGATGCCGGCCACGTCGCCTTCGGACTCTTCCAGCACCTCGACGTCGAAACCCTTGCGCTCGCAGTAGCGCACATACATGCGCAGCAGCATCGACGCCCAGTCCTGCGCCTCGGTGCC
>DATCUL010000219.1:0-6051 GCA_036567405.1 Methyloversatilis sp.
GCCACGAAGGCGGGGACCCCGGGTTTCAGAATGCCGGCCTTCTCGCCGGCGATGAGGGTCCGGGTGTCCCCCAGGATGTCGGTGTGTTCGAGTTCGATGAGGGTGAGGACCGTGGCGGTGGGCGTTTGGGTGTTGGTGGCGTCGAGCCGGCCGCCGAGGCCGGTCTCCCACACCCGGGCCGACACCCCCTCGAGGGTGAAGATTTCAAAGGCGGCCAGGGTGAGCCCATCTTCGATCCGTGCAGCCGCATGCTCGGCGTGCTCGATGTCACCGGCGATTCGCGCAATCCGTCGCATCACAGCCTGGCGCTGATCAATCTGGCGGTCCAGACGATAGAGAACCAGCTTTTTTCACACGCTTTCCCGGAAGGTTTCCTGCTGCACTGCCATGTCCAGCAGGAGCTGATAGGCACCGTGTTCGAGGCCCTGCTCGCGTTCGATCACGACGGCCGCGTGCTGTCGGCCAATCGCAGCGCCTGCCGCCTGATCGGGCGCAGCCACGCCGAACTGCTGACCCACACCTTTTCGTCGATGTTCGACAAGCCGCTGGGCGCTATGTACGACCCGCTGCTGCGTGGCACTGACATGCTCGAACTCCGTCTGTTCGGTGGCCGCATGCTGTTCGGCCGGCCGCGTGCCGGCAGCCAGAGCAAGCCGCCGGCACGGGTGTTCAACATCGATGTCGCGCGCACCGACAGCGGCGGACAGGCCGGCACCCGGCTGTCGCTGGCGAAAGACAGGGGTCTGGCACGTCTGAGCACCGGCGACACGCAGATGGATGCAGTCGTGGAAAAGGTCAGGCGCGTTCTTGGCCGGGACATTCCGGTGCTGATCCAGGGCGAAACCGGTACTGGCAAGGAGTTGCTCGCACGGGCGATCCACGACGAGGGTCCGCGCAGCCAGCAGACCTTCGTCGCGGTCAATTGCGCGGCGATTCCGGACGGGTTGATCGAGTCCGAACTGTTCGGTTACGAAGAAGGTGCCTTTACCGGTGCCCGCCGCAAGGGTTACCTCGGTCGCATCATGCAGGCCGACGGCGGCACGCTTTTTCTCGACGAGATCGGTGACATGCCACTGGCGCTGCAGGCACGGTTGCTGCGGGTGCTGCAGGAACGCACCGTGATGCCGCTGGGCAGCGGACGGGCGTCGCCAGTCGATCTGTCCATCATCTGCGCGACACACCGCAAGCTGCGTGATCTGGTCGCCCAGGGCAGCTTCCGCGCGGACCTGTATTACCGCCTGAACGGTCTGACCGTCATGCTGCCGCCGCTGCGCGAACGCAAGGATCTGCGCGCACTGGTGCTGCGCATCCTCGGCAGCGAGGATTCGATTCCGGACGGACTGCGCATCGATGACGAGGTGATCGCGCTGTTCGAACGCCACCCATGGCCGGGCAATATGCGGCAACTGACCAACCTGCTGCGTACCGCAGGCGTCATGGCGGCCGACGACGGCGTGATCCGCAAAGAACATCTGCCGGACGATTTCATCGACGAACTGGGCAGCGTGTCGGCGGAAGCCGCGGCCGCGCCCGAAAGCAGGCCCTGCACGCAGGGTCCCTCCGATCTCGACAGCCTGACGCTGCGGGCAATCCGCGAATCGCTGTCGCGCAACGAAGGCAACGTGGCCGCTACCGCCCGAGAACTGGGCATCAGCCGCACCACGCTGTACCGGAAGCTGAAGGAAGGCTGAGCGCCGGTGTCGTGCGGCCGCGCACAAGACGCGCACAAAAAAAGGCCGGCTCATCCGAGCCGGCCTAAGAGCCATGTGAAACAGAACTGCAACACAACACCAGAAATACCCGTAACGGAACGGATATGGCCGCGAGCCACGGGCCTGACGGCTGCCCGTGTAACCGGCGCATCACGGAAGCGCATCAAGACGCTCCGCTCTGCCGCGGCCTGCCGGTACCTCCACTGAACGTATCGCCCTACCGCCAGTGCGATACGCGTCAACCGCTGCCAGCCGGAGCCGGCAGCGGCAACGAACTTACTTGAGCAGCTTGAACACCCACATCGAACCACCCTGGTTCAGGTAGTTCACCTTCTTGGCGACATCGCCGCCCCACAGCGGCACTGCACCACCCCAGCCGGTCGCGACGCCGATGTACTGTTCGCCATCCTGTTCCCAGGTGATCGGGGGTGCAACGATGCCGGTGCCGACCTGGAACGACCACACTTCCTTGCCGGTTTTCGCGTCAGCGGCCTTCAGGAAACCTTCAGGCGTACCCCAGAACACCAGGCCGCCCTTGGTCGTCATCGCGCCGCCCCACAGCGGAGCATTGTTGGTGACTTCCCAGACGATCTTGCCGGTCTTCGGGTCGATCGCACGCATCGCGCCGATGTACTTGTCGTCGATCGTCTTGATCGTGAAACCGGCACCCAGATAGGCCGCACCCTTCTTGTAGGTGATCGGCTCGTTCCAGATTTCCATGCCCCACTCGTTGGCCGGCACGTAGAACAGGCCGGTACCCGGGTTGTAGGCCATCGGCATCTGGTTCTTGCCACCGAGGAAGGACGGTGCCGAGAACACGGTCTCACCCTTCTTGCCATCGGCAACCTTGCTCGGATCGCCAGGGCGATTGGCCGGGTCGTAGATCGGACGGCCGTTTTCATCGAGGCCCTTGGCCCAGGTGATCTTCTTGACGAAGGGGAAGCCGCGTTCGAACTTGCCCGAATTCGCATCCAGCACGTAGAAGAAGCCGTTGCGGTCGGCCTTGCCGCCCATGCGCTTGCCGTTCAGGTCGAAGGTGACGAATTCGTTGACGCCGTCGTAGTCCCAGCCGTCGTTCGGCGTGCCCTGGAAGTGCCACTTGATCTGGCCGGTCGCGACATCGATCGCCACGGTCGAGCACGAGAACAGGTTGTCGCCCGGACGGTTGTGGCTGTTCCACGGAGCCGGGTTGCCGGTGCCGAAGTAGGCCAGGCCGGTCTTCGCATCATAGGTGCCGCCGAGCCACGTCGCCGCGCCGCCGGTCTTCCACAGGTCGCCCTGCCACGTTGCGTTGGTCGTGCCGCTGATGCCGTTTTCGGTCTTGTTGCCGTCGGCGTCGAATTTGTAGCCCATGTGACCTTCGACGGTCGGACGCACCCAGACCATCTTGCCGGTCTTCGGATCGCGTGCCTCGACGCGGCCGACGATGCCGAACTCACCGCCCGACACACCGGTCAGCAGCAGACCCTTGGCAATGATCGGTGCTGCACTGCTCGAATAGCCGGCCTGGAAGTCATCGATCTTCTCCTTCCAGACGACCTTGCCGGTGTTCTGGTCGAGCGCGACCAGCTGAGCATCCAGCGTGCTGAAGATGACCAGGTTGTCGTACACGGCAGCACCGCGGTTGATCACGTCGCAGCAGGGCATGATGCCGTCAGGCAGGCGGTGCTCGTACTGCCACAGCTTGTGGCCGGTCTTGGCATCGAGTGCGAACAGGCGGGAATAAGAGCCGGTGACGAACATCTTGCCGTTCACGACCAGCGGCTGCGATTCCTGGCCGCGCTGCTTTTCGCCACCGAAGGAGAAGGACCAGGCGGGAACCAGGTTCTTGATGGTCTTGACGTTGACCTTGTCGAGCGTGCTGTAGCGCTGGCCTTCCGTGCCCATGCCCCAGGTCAGGACGTCGTTCGTGGTCTTGGCGTCGTTTTCGATGTCGCGGTCGGTCACACCGGCCATCACCTGCGGGACTGCCAGTGCGGCGAATGCCGTGACCAGCAGGCTGGAAATCGTGGTTCTGCGCAAGCCTTTCATACTCTTCCTCCTCGGTTTTGATGTCGTCTCTTGCACGAAGGGTGCGTATCCCTTGATCGGCGACAGGCGAATTGCAATAACCGGGCCAGCCCAAAATGGGGGAGGAATGTGCCTCGCACCGCCCCGGGGGCGATGCGAAACAGGTCATGTGTTCATTTTTGTTGCAGGTGGCGCTGTGCAGAAGTGTTCATCGCCTGCTGTTCATAGGCACCGTACAGATGGGTGACCGAGCGCTCGAACTCGCTGCGCGCCAGCGGCATCCGCTCGAAACGCGGCGGCAGCGGCAGGCGCATCACTTCAGCCATGTCCAGACCTTCGGCCGCCGCGCGACCGAAGGTCGCGTCGAGCCAGTCCAGCCAGTCACGTGTCTGCGCGATGCCCCGCCCATCGTCGTGCACCGGGCCATGTCCGGGTACGGTCCGCTTGACCGGCAGCGCGGACAGCACGTCGAGCGATCGTCGCCAGTGCGCGAGCGCGGCGTGCGGCGTCGTCGGCGCACGGTCGAGGAAGATCAGATCGCCGGCGTACAGCACGCCGGTCGTGCGGTCGAACACGGCCAGATCGCCGGCTGTGTGCCCATCCAGCGCAAGCAGTTCGAAGTCGTGGCCGCCGATCGACACCCTGCCGGCGTGCGCCGGCTCTGGCGCCACATGGGCATCGGTACCGGCAAGCCAGTCGCCCGCCATGCGGTACATGTTGTCGGCGAAGGCACCGCCCTGATCACGCATGCCGGATTGCGTTGCCGGCAGCGCCTGCAGCGGCACGCCGTCGAAGGCCTGGTTGCCGAGAAAGTGATCGGGATGATGATGGGTGTTGAACACGCGCACCACGGGTCTGTCGGTCACCGTGGCGATCGCCGCCTTCATCTGTTCGCCGTAACGGCGTGACGGCCCGGTATCGATCACCACAACGCCATCGCGCGTCACCACGAAGGACGCATTGACGATGTTGCCGCCATTCTGGCGCGTGATGTCTTCGGTACGGCCGATCAGCACCCAGCTGTCTTCGGCGACCTGCTGCGGCCGCAGTCCGTAGTCGAAATCGGCCGCTTGGGCCACGAATGCCGCTGCGGCGAGCAGCAGCAGGGACACAAGACGGGCGATCATGGTTGCACCTTTGCGTCGATGCGATTGCCGTTGTTGTCGCGCCCGACCACCCGCAACATGGCCTCGCCGGTATCCGGCAAATCGAAGGAGAACACCGGGTTTTCGCTGATCGGCTCGAAGATTTCAAGCGTCAGCAAGGTCTGGCCCTGTGCGTCCTCAACCGCCAGTGTCTCGATGTGAAACGCAGGAATGCCCGGCGCCAGGCCGGTATCCATCGGATGCATGATGCGCAGGCGCAAGCGCTGACTCTGGCCGTCATGCCACACCCTGGCCTGCACCTGATTGAGCGTGCGCGCCCAGTCGGGCGCACTGCGCCCGGTGCTCGGCGCGGTACAGCCGCCACCGGCGGCATCGACCCAGGCGCCGCCGGCATGCCAGCGGCCATCGCCGGTCTGCACCAGCGCGCGGATCGGGCTTGCCTGCTGCAGCTTGATGCGGAAAGACAGTCCCGGTCTGGCCAGCAGCGGCTGGTAGTCCAGTATCTTGACGATGGGGTTGTAGTCGGCGATCACCATCACGCGCCTGACATCGGGCAGGCCCTGCAGTTTCACCGTGACCGGCACGTTCATCGAATCTTCGGCCATCTTCGGCGCCAGCACCTCTACGCGCGGATCGAAGGTGACAGCGGCATCTCCCAGGTACTGGCGCTGCAGATCGGGCCAGCGGGACGAATTCAGCGGGTCGGCATCGGCGGCGCAGGTCGTCGCCATCACGCCCAGAGCCATGGCCAGACCGGCCATCAGTCGCTTCATCAAGACAGACATCCTCATTTAAAAGCCGGCATTTTCCGTGCTGCCGGGACATGCTGACAAGCAAGACCGGGTCCATGGCCTCCTTGTTCCACGCGAAGTAAGCACAAGGGATGCCGGCAGATGTGGGGTCGGCGCGACCGGCTGCCGTCACGAGGGCGTTACAGCCGCGACGGATCGAACGCAGTTTGCCTGTAGATGTCGCCGATGATCTGCGCGCCGATCCGGGTTTCCATCCTCCGATGCGCCGGCACCAGCGCCTTCTTGAAGGCCAGCCGTTCTTCCGGCGTCGGCACATGGATCTGCGTCATGCCGTTGCTGCGGATTTGCTGCCGCGCGGCATCGTTCTCTTCCCTGGCAATCCTGTTGGCGTATTCGGTCGATTCCTTCATCGCCACTTCAAGCTGGCCTCGCACGTCGGCCGGCAACCGGTCCCAGAACTTCTTGTTCACG
>DATCUL010000220.1:0-12701 GCA_036567405.1 Methyloversatilis sp.
ACCCGGTAGTCCGGGTGACACAGCTCGCGCGCGACGTCCTTCGGATGGCCCTTGTAATCGATGTCGGCGATGCCCTGTCCGGCCAGCCAGTCGCGGATGCGTGCGGTGACCGGCGCGAGGCCCGCGGCCGGCATCAGGCCGGCACCGACCAGCGGCTGGCCGATCACCAGCGCGCGCCGGGGCGCATCCGGCGCACGCACGGACGTCGCCGGCAGCACATCGACCAGCGGCGGCAGCACCCTCACCTTTTCCGCCGGATACTCGTGCGGCAGGCCCGGCAACACATAGATGCGGTCGCAGAACGGCGCATCCGAGCCGATGCGGTCACCGGCGAAACATCGGTAGCGCAGTTCCGGCGCGAACAGGCGGCGCAGACCGCGCGCCCGCTGCATCACGCGCTTGAGCAGGGTCAGCGGATAGCGGCGGATGCTGATCAGCCCGTCCGGCAGTATCCGTGCGTGCATGTCACGCGCACCGGACAGCCGCGGCAGGGCATCGAGGAAGTAGTTGATCGCCTCGGTGTCGAACACCGCGCTGTGCACTATCAGGCGTTCGCAGCGTCCGACCAGCCCGGCCACCAGCCGGATGTTGGCGCGCAGCCTGCGATGCCGCCCGAAGGCGCCGGGCAGGGGCTCCCAGCGCGGCCACGGCATGTAGGCACAGGCATCCCATTCGGCCGCATCGACGACCGGCTTCATGCCCGGCTTGTACCAGACCAGCACCTGACGTGCGCCGCACTCGATATCGGTCGCGATGCGCCGGGCGGCGAGGTACTGCAGCGGCGAAGCGACGAAATAGACGGCAACCGTTCGGTACTCAGACATGCCGGCGGCGGAGGGCTGGATTGGCAAAGGCGGAATGTTACTTGCTCGGGTCGGCGCGTGGTGGATGGCTCTTGCGCGCTTTGTAAGGGCTGATGACGGCGCGCCCGCCCTGCCGCCTGCCTGGCTTACGATTGACGCCGCTGCGCATGACCGACCAGAATCGCCCTCCCCTGCACCGGACGCGGCCACCGCGTCACCACGTGCCGCATCCGACAAGAGCCCATGAACCGCATCCGCCAAACCACCGCCGCGCTCCTGATCGCCGCCGTACTCGCGGGCTGTGCGACCGAACGTCCGCCGATGAGCGAGGCTGACTGGAACAGCATGGTGAGCCGCCAATATCCGGGCAAGTCGGCAAAACAGGTACTCGATGCCGCCGAGCAACTGTGGCGGCTGGCCGGCGGCAAACACTTCACGATAGAACACAGCGAGACCGGCCTGGCGGCGACGCGCCACTGGAAGAACTTCGAACCGATGGTGCTGGTCACCGGCGTCGATGACTGGACTCTGGACGTCACCGAAGCCGACGGCACCACCCGGGCAAAGGTGTCTATCCGCACGTCGCAGCGGTTTACGACCGCGTCACTGCTGGGCATGACCCCGGCCACCCATACCGGGCCCCGGGTCGGCGGCGAAGTGAAGGGAACTTCGATCTATGACCTGTTCTGGGCACGCATGGACTATCTGCTCGGCGTCCGGAGCGACTGGATGAGTTGCGGCGACTCCGACAACCGCGTCAGCACCGGTGCCACCTGGGGACAGAACGACGCGCTGTGCAACGGCGTCAACCTGCCGGACGAGTCACCGAAGCCGGCAGAGTAGGCCACCCGCAACGTCCGGTCAGGCTGTTCCGTCGAGGTCCGCCTGCAGCCTGACCTCGACCTCGCGCTCGACGAACGACCACTCCGGCGACGCGCGCAGCCATGCGGTCAGCGCGTCGAACACCGGTGCATCGTGCGGTGCGAATTCGAACCAGGTCAGAAAATCGAAAGGTTCGTTTTCCGACAGGTCACGGCAATGGTGCAGCCGGCGTGCGACGGCGGGCAGGGCGCGCATGCCGTGTGCCACGTGGTGCGACTGTCCCTCAAGAATGTCGCGGCGTTCATCCTGGGTCAGCCCCCACCAGGCCGCCGACTTGCGGATCGGAATGAATGCCGCGCAGCTTGCCCCTTGTCGGGCCAACGGTGGCTGCACCGCCAGCAGGCGCTGCTTTTCGCCGCGCGTGACATAGCGCTCGTTGCTGGTGATGCCACGCAGCGACCAGACGGCACGGCTGGTGGCCTCGCCATCTCCATAGCCAGCACGCACATCGAGGCGGGCAACCGGCGCCAGCGCGTCGCCGCTCACCGCGTGCATCGAGGTGACCCGCCAGGGGCCGGTGTCACCGCCGCAGAAACTGAACAGTCGATGATTCATCACATCCATCCCGGAGGCTGCCGCATTCAACCGCCGCACTCAGTCACTGACCGCCCGCATCGCCAGCGCAGCGGCGGCGGCCCGGGTTTCGACGCCGAGCTTCTCGTACACATGTTCGAGGTGCTTGTTGACGGTGCGCGGGCTCATGCCGAGGATTTCGCCGATGTCGCGGTTGGTCTTGCCCTTGGCCAGCCAGGACAGCACCTCCGCTTCGCGCGGCGTCAGCTGGGCGCCGGCGATGCGCGTGCTCGATTCGCCGCGGCGGCGCACGTCGAGCAGCAGCATGTGCTCGCCGAGTCCGACCGCGCCAAGGCTGCGCGCGTACAGCGACTGCTCGCCGCGCTCGCTCAGCAGTTTGGCGTCGGCACCGGGCTCGTCGGCCAGACCGGCGGCTTCGGCCAGCCACTCGCCCGGCGGCGCCTCCGAGGTGTCGATGCCGAACTGCGCCAGATTTTCCGCAGCGCGCGGCGAACGCCAGGCGATGCGGCCCAGCGCATCGATCACCAGCACGCCGAGACCGGCGACGTCCACCGCCTGGCGGGCGATGCGCACCGCTCGCGCGTTGCGTACATGCGCAGTCAGGCGCGCCAGCACCTCCTCGACGCGCAGCGGCTTGACCACGTAGTCGGTACCGCCGGCGGTGAAGCCCTGCACTACCTCGGCAGTGCCCGACAGGCCGGTCATGAAGATGACCGGCACGTGGGTCAGCCCCGGTTCCTCGCGGATCAGGCGGCAGGTTTCGAATCCGGACAGGCCGGGCATGACAGCGTCGAGCAGGATGGCGTCGGGCACCACCAGCTCGAGCCTGGCCAGCGCCGAGGCGCCGTCGTTGGCGACCAGCACGAGGTAGCCGGCCCGGGTCAGCGCCTCGCACAGGAAACCGAGCGAATCAGGCGCATCGTCGACCACCAGCACGACCGGCTGGTGAAAGGAAGTATCAGTGGACATGGGCATCACGTTGCAGAAGTTCAGTGAAACGGATCAGGTCGAAGCCATCTATCAGGGCGCGCAGGCGGCGGCAGTCCTCGCGTGCTTCGTCGGAGCGCTCGGCGATCGCGTCGAGCAGCGTTGCAATGCCGTTGACGTGGCCAAGGCGCGACAGGCGCAACAGTGCCGCGCGTTCGTCCTCGTCCAGCGCCAGCAGCGGCTGGCTGGCGTCGGCCGGGCGCGGCGTCGGCGCGGATTCGTCCGGCGCTTCGACATGCCAGGTCAGGTCGAGCGCGTCGCGCAGCTGGTCGAGCAGTTCGGATTCCATCACCGGCTTGGGCACGAAGCCGGCACAGCCGGCAGCGCGCAGCAGCTCGCTGCGGTTGTCGAACACATTGGCCGACACCATGATGACCGGAATCGGATCGCCGTCGAATTCGCGTAGCCGACGCGCGGTTTCCCAGCCATCCATGCCGTCCATATTGATGTCCAGCAGCACCACGTCGGGACGCACCATGCCGACGCGTTCCAGCCCTTCGCGGCCGCTGGCCGCTTCGTCGATCTCGAAACCGAGCGGCTGCAGCATGCCGGTCAGCATGTGCCGCTGCGTGGCGTCGTCATCGACCAGCAGCACGCGGCGGCGGGCACCCTCATAGCCGATCACCTGCCGGGTCGGCCTCACGCTGGTCGGCACGGACAGATATTCCGGCAGATAGAGGCGCAGGCGGAAGGTGCTGCCGCGCCCCGGTTCGCTGTCCAGCGTCAGTTCGCCACCCATCAGCGAACTGAGCATGCGGCTGATGCTCAGACCCAGTCCGGCACCCGGTTCGGCTACGGTGCGACCGGAACTGCTGCGTTCGAACGGCATGAAGATGCGTGCCTGGTCCTCCGGCGCGATGCCCGGGCCGGTATCGGCCACCTCGAAACGGGCCACCTCCATGCGGTAATCGATGCGCAGCACCACCTCACCGCGCGTGGTGAACTTCACCGCGTTGCCCAGCAGGTTGATCAGTACCTGACGCAGCCGCTTGACGTCGACCCGCACATAGTCGGGCATGCGGCCGCTGGTTTCGATGCGGAATGCCAGGCCCTTGCGCGCCGCCTGCGGCTCGAACATCTTGGCCAGATCGTCGAGCAGTTCGCGCATCGGCATCGGTGACGGATCGAGCCGCAGCTTGCCGGCCTCGATGCGCGCCAGATCGAGCAGTCCGTCTATCAGGCCGAGCAGGTGCTCACCGCTGCGCAATATGGTGCCGAGCGCGCGGCGCTGCTGCTCGCCGTGCGCCAGACCACCTGTGTCCGTCCCGCCGGCCGGCTGGGTGCCCTGTCCCAGTTCGCGCAGCAGGATCTGCGCGTAGCCGAGGATGCTGTTGAGCGGCGTGCGCAGTTCGTGGCTGATGCCGGTGACGTAGCGTGTCTTCGCCAGATTGGCCGATTCGGCCGAATCCTTGGCCTTCTGCAGTGCCAGATCGGTCTTGCGGTGGGCATCGACCTCGCGCATCAGCAGCTGGTTCTGCCGGTTCGATTCGTCCTGCGCCATGCGCCGGCTCTCCGAACCGAGCACGATCCACCAGGCACACACCGCGCACAGCAGCACCAGCAGCGCAAAGGTCTTGAGCAGCGTCAGCAGCAGGCTGTCGCGCGCCGCCGGATAAAGTCCGGACACCACCGCCTCCTGGTAATAGACGACGCCGAAGATGACAGCCAGCAGCACGGTCAGCGACAGGAACACCACCAGAAAGTGGCCGATGCGGAAATTGACGCGCCGGGCCAGCCGCACCGGCAGAATGGCATTGAGTACGGCGTGCAGCTGGTCGGCGGCGCTGGCCTGCGACTTGCAACGGTCGTGGCAGCGCGATTCCAGCGTGCAGCACAGCGAACAGATGGGCTGGCCATAGGCCGGGCAATAGGCCATGTCCTCCGACTCGAAGCTGTTTTCGCAGACGTGGCAGGTGACGGTCTGTCCCGGACGCCAGTGCGCGGTGCTGCGCCGCGCCACGTAATAGCGGCCGTGCGTGCCCCAGGCGATCAACGGCGCGGCGACGAAGGCAGTGGCCAGCGAGATGAAGGGCGAGAAGGCCTGAGCGACGTCGCCCATCCAGCCGGTGTAGGCCAGCACGGACACCAGCGTGGCGATCAGCATTGCTCCCAGGCCGACCGGGTTGATCTCGTACAGGTGGGCGCGCTTGAACTCGATGTGCGACGGAGACAGCCCAAGCGGCTTGTTGATCACCAGATCGGCGACCAGCGCGCCGACCCAGGCGATGGCGAGGTTGGCGTACAGACCGAGCACATGTTCCAGCGCCTCGAACACGCCAAGCAGCATCAGCAGCAGCGCGATCACCACGTTGAACACCAGCCATACGACGCGCCCCGGGTGGCTGTGCGTGAGCCGGGCAAAGAAGTTGGACCAGGCCAGCGAGCCGGCGTAGGCATTGGTCACGTTGATCTTGAGCTGCGACACGATGACGAAGAAGGCGGTCACCGCCATCACGACCGCGGGCGAATCGAACACGTACGCGTAGCCCGCGAGGTACATCTGCGTCGGTTCGACCGCGCGCGTCACCGGCACCTGTGCCTGCAGCGCGACGAAGGCCAGGAAGGCACCACCGAGCATCTTGACCATGCCGGGCACGATCCAGCCCGGGCCGGCGATCAGCACCGCCGCCCACCAGCGGCCGCGGTTGGCGGCGTTCTTCTCGGGCAGGAAGCGCAGGTAATCGACCTGCTCGCCGATCTGCACCACCAGTGAAATCGCCACCGTGGAAGCCGCACCGAACATCAGCCAGTCGAATTCGCTGCTGCCCGAAGAGCGCCCGCTCAGGGTGGTGAACTGGCTGTACAGCTCCGGGGCCTGCAACCACACCGCCACATACGGCAGCGCCAGCAGCACCAGCCACAGCGGCTGCGTCCACAGCTGGATGCGGCTGATCAGCGTGACGCCGTGGACGACCAGCGGAATCACCACCACGGCGCACAGCAGATAGCTCCAGACCAGCGGCAGGCCGAAATACATCTCGAACGCCAGCGCCATGATGGCCGCCTCGATGGCGAAGAAGATGAAGGTGAAGCTGGCATAGACCAGCGAGGTGATGGTCGAGCCGAGATAACCGAAGCCGGCGCCGCGCGTCAGCAGATCCATGTCCACGCCGTATTTCGCGGCGCAGTAGCTGATCGGCAGACCGGTCAGGAAAGTGATCAGCCCGACCAGCAGGATGGCGTACAGCGCGTTGGTGAAACCGTAGTTCAGCGCGATGGCACCGCCGATGGCTTCAAGCGCGAGGAAGGACACCGCACCGAAGGCCGTGTTGGCGACCCGCCACTCGGACCACTTGCGGAAACTGCGCGGCGTGTAGCGCAGCGCGTAGTCCTCCAGCGTCTCGGTCGCAACCCAGCCGTTGTAGTCGCGACGGATCTTGAATATCTGCTGGCTGGCTTCGGGCATGTGTACGGGCGGAAGGACGACTGGCCCGACACATGCAAGAAACGCTCCGGGCGGATGAGCCGGAACGCAAGTCGGCGTCCCGCCCGGAGCACAAGGTGCAGCTTCCCTCCGCGCCACCCCCACCGCGCACCGCAACGGTGCCCGCAGCCACATCGTGGTGCAGTGCGGAAGCGCAGGACTTCACCTTAGCACCGAACCCCGGCTCGAACAGGTGTTGCACCGAGTACGCACATACGTCGATTGACGTATGTGCGTACGCATCCCCGGCGACTAATTTTCGGTCCGCAGCGAACGGTTGCGGTGCACCGCACAAAAGTCTCAACGACCACAGCCGTCTCGCCTGAAGCTCCCCAACCCGTCCGCCCAGGAGAACAGATATGGCTGAAAAGAAAGATCCGATCCAGACGTCGCTGACCGATGAGCAGCGCCGCAAGGTCCTGATGGGCATGGCCGCCGCGCCGGCCCTGATGGTGCCCGGCCTCGCGCTCGCCCAGGCCGGGCAGTTCCCGACCGCAAAGGTCAACACGACCAAACTGGCGGTGACGGACACCGAAGTCATCGTCGGCCAGTTGCACTCGGCCACCGGCACGATGGCGATCTCCGAAACCGGATCTATCCAGGCCGAACAGTTGGCCATCGACCAGATCAACGCGATGGGCGGCATCCTCGGCCGCAAGATCAAGGTGATCAAGGAAGACGGCGCCTCCGACTGGCCGACCTTCGCTGAAAAATCCAAGAAGCTGCTGGTCAACGACCGCGTCGCCTGCGTGTTCGGCTGCTGGACCTCCGCGTCGCGCAAGGCGGTGCTGCCGGTGTTCGAGAAGGAAAACGGCCTGCTCTACTACCCGACCTTCTACGAAGGCCTCGAGCAGTCGAAGAACGTCATCTACACCGGCCAGGAAGCGACCCAGCAGATCATCTGGGGCCTGGATTGGGCATCGAAGGAGAAGAAGGCCAAGACCTTCTTCCTGGTGGGCTCGGACTACATCTGGCCGCGCACCTCGATGAAGATCGCTCGCAAGCACATCGAGTCGGTCGGCAAGCTCGGCTCGGTGGTCGGCGAGGAGTACTACCCGCTCGGCAACACCAACTTCAACTCGCTGATCAACAAGATCAAGGTCGCCAAGCCGGACTGCATCTTCGCGGCCGTGGTGGGCGGCTCGAACGTGGCCTTCTACAAGCAGCTCAAGGCAGCCGGCATCACCGGCGTCAAGCAGTTCCTGCTGACGCTGTCGGTGACCGAGGACGAAATGCTGGGCGTGGGCGGCGAAAACTTCGCCGGCTTCTACTCCTCGATGAAGTACTTCCAGTCGCTCGACAACGCCAACAACAAGGGCTTCGTCGAGGCGTTCAAGAAGGCCTACGGACCGAAGTCGGTGATCGGCGACGTGACGCAGGCCGGCTACCTCGGCCCATGGCTGTGGAAGGCGGCCGTCGAGAAGGCGGGCAGCTTCGACGTCGACAAGGTAGTCGCCGCCTCGCCCGGCATCGAGCTGAAGACCGCGCCCGAGGGCTACGTGAAGCTGCACGAGAACCACCACCTGTGGAGCAAGGCACGCATCGCCCAGGGGCAACCGGACGGCACCTTCAAGGTGGTCGCCGAATCGCCCGAGCTGATCGAGCCGAACCCGTTCCCGAAGGGCTACCAGTAAGCCATCGACGGGATGAAGCACCTGCCTCATCCCGTCTGGCGCCCTTGACCTGCATGCCGCCCGGCCCTGCCGGGACGGCATTGCCCCGCAGCAAACACTGGCGCAACGACGCGCCCGTTCCACGTCCGGAGGTCCGTCATGTCATTCGACGAAATCTACAACATCGCCCTGATGCAGGGCTTCGCCGGTCTGAGCCTGTTCTCGGTCCTGCTGCTGATGGGTCTCGGCCTGGCCATCATCTTCGGCCAGATGGGCGTCATCAACATGGCGCATGGCGAATTCATGACCATCGGCGCCTACACCATCTACCTGTTTTCCAGCCTCACCGAAACCCATGCACCGGGGCTGATGCAACTCTATTTTCCGTTCGCCATCCTGGCGGCCTTCACCATCGCCTTCATCTTCGGCTGGCTGGTCGAATGGGCGCTGATACGGCATCTGTACAAGCGGCCGCTGGATACGCTGCTCGCCACCTGGGGCCTGTCGCTGGGCATGCAGCAGGTGTTCCGCTCCACCTTCGGTCCGAAGGAAGTGAGCCCCACGCTGCCCGACTGGCTGATGGGTTCCTGGTCGCCGTCGGAAGGGCTGGACATCCCGATCAACGGCCTGTTCGTGCTCGCGCTCACCCTGCTGGTGACCGGCGGCGTGCTGCTCGCGCTCTACAAGTCGCGCTGGGGTCTGCGGGTGCGCGCCACCGTCGCCAACCGCCCGATGGCCAACGCCACCGGCATCAACACCCGGCGCACCGACCGCCTGACCTACGCCATCGGTTGCGGCATTGCGGGCGTCGCCGGCGCCGCCTTCACGACCATAGGCTCGACCGGCCCGACCTCCGGCTCGCTCTACATCGTGGATGCCTTCCTGGTCGTGACCTTCGGCGGCGCCGGTTCGCTGCTCGGCACCGTGGCCTCGGCCTTCGGCATCGCCCAGACGCAGTCGATCGCCGAATTCTTCCTGACCGGCTCGATGGCCAAGGTGCTCACGCTTCTGCTGATCGTGACCATCCTGATGATCCGTCCCCAGGGCCTGGTCGCTTCGAAGATCCGCCGCTGAACGCGCCACCGGCTGCGCTTCAGAAAGCTTTCGCACCTTCCAGGAGATTCACATGGACGCATTCAAGAACTGGGTCGCACGCAGCGGGATGGGCAGCGTCCTCATCCTCGCACTGGTGATCATGGTGGTTTTCCCGCTGACGATGGACATATTCCGTCTGAACCTCGTCGGCAAATACCTCAGCTACGCCTTCGTCGCCGTCGGCCTGGTGATGCTGTGGGGCTACGGCGGCATCCTCAGCCTCGGCCAGGGCGTGTTCTTCGGCCTCGGCGGCTACATGATGGCGATGTTCCTGAAGCTCGAGGCTTCCGACCCGATCACCACCAAGATCCAGTCGACGCCGGGCATTCCCGACTTCATGGACTGGAACCAGCTGACAGCCCTGCCGCTCTGGTGGGAGCCGTTCCGCCACCTGCCGCTGGCGCTGATCGCAGTGTTCGCGGTGCCGATGATCCTGGCCTTCATCATCAGTTTCGCGATGTTCAAGCGGCGGGTCGGTGGCGTGTATTTCGCCATCATCACGCAGGCGGTGGCGCTCATCCTGACCGTGCTCATCGTCGGCCAGCAGGGCTACACCGGCGGGGTCAACGGCATCACCGACCTGAAGACGATGCTCGGCTGGGACATCCGCGACGACTCGTCGAAGTACATCCTCTACTTCGCCAACTGCGTGCTGCTGCTGGCCGTGATCCTGCTGTGCCGCTGGATACAGATGTCCAAGCTCGGCACCCTGCTGCTGGCGATGCGCGACAAGGAAGACCGCGTGCGCTTCTCCGGCTACGACGTGGCCATGTTCAAGGTGTTCGTGTTCGTGCTGGCCGCCGGCATCTCGGCCATCGGCGGCGCAATGTTCACGCTGCAGGTCGGCTTCATGTCGCCGTCTCTGGTCGGCATCGTGCCGTCGATCGAAATGGTCATCCTGGCGGCGGTCGGCGGCCGCATGTCGCTGGTCGGCGCGGTGTATGGCGCGCTGCTGGTCAACGCCGGCAAGACCTACTTCTCCGAAGCCGCCCCCGACCTGTGGCTGTTCCTGATGGCCGCCCTGTTCATCGGCGTCGTGCTCGTGTTCCCGAACGGTCTGGCCGGCCTCTATGAAAGTCACGTGAAGCCCTGGCTGGCGCGCCGCAAGGCGCCGAAAGCCTCCACGCAGGCCGTCGAACCGCCTTCGTCCCCCAGCCACAAGTCCGCCCCGCCGGCCCCGCTGCCGAGCGGCGTGCAGGGCCAATCCGCCTGACACGGCGCCCGACCTGACCGGAGACAAACATGAGTAATACCGACTTCGTACTCGCGATCGAAGACCTGACCGTGTCCTTCGACGGCTTCAAGGCGATCGACGCACTGACCCTCTACGTGGATCGCGGCGAACTGCGCGTGATCATCGGACCGAACGGCGCCGGCAAGACCACGCTGCTCGACCTGATCTGCGGCAAGACGCGGGCCAGCAGCGGCAGCATCAAGTTCAAGAACCAGGAAATGACGACGGTGCAGGAACACAAGATCGTGCGCGCCGGCATCGGCCGCAAGTTCCAGACGCCGTCGATCTACGAAAACCTGTCCGTCTTCAAGAACCTGGAAGTGTCCTTCCCGCGCGGCCGCAGCGTGCTCGGCGCGCTCGGTTTCCGGTGCACCGACGAGGTACGCGAGCGGGTGCAGTCGGTGGCGGCCGAGATCGGTCTGGCCGACACGCTGGATACCGAGGCCGGCCTGCTGTCGCACGGCCAGAAGCAGTGGCTGGAGATCGGCATGTTGCTGATGCAGGAGCCCGAACTGCTGATGCTGGACGAACCGATCGCCGGCATGAGCGTGCGCGAGCGCGAACTGACCGGTGAACTGCTGCAGCGCATCTGCAAGGGGCGCTCGGTGATCGTGATCGAGCACGACATGGATTTCGTCAAGCGCATCGCCCACAAGGTCACCGTCATGCACCAGGGAAAGATCCTGGCCGAGGGATCGATGGAGAAGGTGCAGTCCGATCCCAAGGTCATCGACGTCTATCTGGGCCACTGAGCCCGGACCACCGCGAGGAAAACATCATGCTCAACGTCAAGGACGTCCACGTCGCATACGGCCAGAGCGAGGCGCTGCACGGCATCTCGTTCCAGGCCAACAGGAACGAAACGGTCGCGGTCATGGGCCGCAACGGCATGGGCAAGACCACGCTGTTCAAGTCGCTGATCGGCATCCTGCCACTGAAGAGCGGCCAGATCGAGGTCGCCGGCAAGGAAGTATCGAAGGACGAAAGCTTCCAGCGCGTGGCCAAGGGCATCGCCTACGTGCCGCAGGGCCGGATGATCTTCCCGACGCTGACGGTCGAGGAAAACATCCAGACCGGGCTCGAGAACGCCCGGGTCAAGAAGGTTCCGGAAGACATCTACGCGCTGTTCCCGGTGCTGTGGGAAATGCGCCGGCGCAAGGGCGGCAACCTGTCCGGCGGCCAGCAGCAGCAACTCGCCATCGCCCGCGCGCTGGTGACCGACCCCAAGGTGCTGCTGCTCGACGAGCCGACCGAAGGCATCCAGCCCTCGATCATCAAGGACATCGCGAGGGCGCTGAACGAGATCCGCAAGCTGCGCGAAATCACCATCGTCGTGTCCGAGCAGGTCCTCAGTTTCGCCATGGACGTTGCCGACCGCCTGTTCGTCATCGAAGGCGGACGCCTGGTCCACGAAAGCACGCGCGCCGAAACCGATACCGCGCGCATCAAGCAGTTCCTGTCCGTCTGACCGATTCCATCCGCCCGTACATCCCAAGGAGATAAACATGGCCGAGACCCTGATCAAGGTAGACCTGAACCAGTCGCCGTACGAAAACGACATGGTGCACAACCGCTGGCACCCCGACATCCCCATCGTCACCTGGGTCAAGCCGGGCGACGATTTCAAGATCGAGACCTACGACTGGACCGGCGGCTTCATCAAGAACAACGACAGCGCGGACGACGTGCGCGACATCGACCTGACCACGGTGCATTTCCTGTCCGGCCCGATCGGCATCGAAGGCTGCGAGCCGGGCGACCTGCTGGTGGTCGACATCCTGGACATCGGCGCCAAGGAAGACAGTCTGTGGGGCTTCAACGGCTTCTTCTCGAAAAAGAACGGCGGCGGTTTCCTGACCGACCACTTCCCGCTGGCGCAGAAATCGATCTGGGACATCAAGGGCATGTTCACCGAATCGCGCCACGTGCCCGGCGTGAAGTACGCCGGCCTGATCCATCCGGGCCTGATCGGCTGCCTGCCCGACCCCAAGCTGCTGGAAGAGTGGAACAAGCGCGAAGTCGACTTCATCAACACCGATCCGGACCGCGTGCCCGCGCTGGGCTGCCCGCCCTGCGCGCCGACCGCCCACATGGGACGCATGAAGGGCGAGGCGCGCGACAAGGCGGCG
>DATCUL010000221.1:0-5261 GCA_036567405.1 Methyloversatilis sp.
GACGTTGCGCGCGCGGAACACCGGATTTCACGACATCAGTTCAGCCGGCCGACGAAGGCCTGACTCACGGACGACAGCTCCTCGGTCAGCATCCGGTTGAAGGCGGCACTGTCGACGATGACGTCGTAGTCGCGAGCCACGTTGGCACCCGCCTTGATGGCACCGGCGATGCCGCCGGTCAGCAGTCCGAGCGCGATGCCGCCCGCCGTGTCGGCGGTACGCAGTGCGGTGCCGGCGGTACTGGTGACGTCCTTCATTTCACCGACGGTCTGTGCGCTCACCGCAGGGGAGGACAGCGAAATCTTGCTCTGGTCACCGGACGGCGAATACACGACGAATCGATTGACATAGGTCGGCAGCGACAGCGATGCCTTGCTCTCGACGCTGTTGCCGACCCAGAAGCCCTTGTTCGTGGTCAACAGGGTCGGCACCACGGTGAAGCGTACCTTCAGCACGTGGGCATTGAGTTTCCTGGCCAGAGCGAATTCGGCATTCTGGGCGCCGCTGGTCGAAAATCCGGATGCAAAACGGCTGCCGAAGGTCATGTAGGGGTCTTCCGGCGGTTTGCTGAACAGCCCTTTGCGAAATACCGCATCCTCGCTCTGGATCAGCATCGGCACGCCAGCGCTGCCGATGTAGAGGCCCTTGCCGGCCTTGGCATCCTCCTCGTGCGGGCTGGCGGTGCTTGCGCCGGCGATGCTCTTGTATTCCGGCAGTTCATTCAGCTGTTCCTGCGGAATGACTTCGATGCCGGCAGCCGCCAGTTGCGTCGTGAGCACGGCGTAATAGTCGGCAACCAGCTTCTGCCAGGTCGCGGCATCATGCCCCTTGAGCGTCACGCTGACCGAATTGGGCTTGCCCGAGATCAGATTGCCCAGATCGCCGCCTTCGCCCGCCTTCAGGTAGGTCAGCACTTCGACGCTGAACGAGGTGATCGCAACCTTCTTCAGGCCTTTCAGGTATTCCGGATTGTCGACCTGAACTGCCGGTGCGGTGGTCAACGCCGGTTCGTCGGCGCGCGCCGACGGGAGCAGCAACGCACACGCCGTCGCCACTGCCAGCAGGCTCGTTGTCATCGCTCTTTTCAATGGGCGGGGAACGACAGAAGACATCACGCAAACCTCATTGCACGAAAAAAACCGACGCATGCTATCAAAAGCCAGCACCGCCTTCTGAAGCATGGCTCACGCCGGACCCCGGGTCTGCAGGGCATGCGCGGGACACCCCGGACCGAATGTCGTGTGTATCAGCGGAAATGCGGAATGGGAGGCCGCTGAGGGATTCGCGAAGGATCGGGAAAGGCTTGGCAGCGATGCCATCGGTAACGTATCGAATGGCTGGCACGCGCCGGCGTCACGATTGCCGGCGGGAGACCGTCTTGCTGAGTCGATCCCGATGGGCGCGGCCAGCGGCACTGCAGCCGGACCCACTGCATCCGGACCAATTCGCACCGCACATGGGCACGACCCAAAACAAAAAAGCCACCCCGAAGGGTGGCTTTTTTGCGGGATTTTGGTCGGGGAAAGAGGATTCGAACCTCCGGCCCCTGCGTCCCGAACGCAGTGCTCTACCAGGCTGAGCTATTCCCCGATCTGCACACGCCTGATTCCATGTGCAGCACTGCTTTGTCGCTGCCCGAAAGCAACGAGGCGCGCATTATGCTAGAACTTCCGCTCAACTGCAAACATTGCGAGATCGAGCAGGCTTTGCAGGTATTCGTTCGATGGCAGGCCGGCCAGTTCGGCGCTCGCCAGAGCGGCTTCCCGGCGTGCATGCGCGCGGGCAGCATCGATGGCGCCGCTGTCGACGACTGCCTTCAGAACGGCCGACCAGTCATCCCGTCCGCCCTGTTCGATGGCGTGCCGCACGGCCGCCACCTGCTCGGCATTGCCGTTCTTCATCACATGTATCAGCGGCAGAGTCGGCTTGCCCTCGGCCAGATCGTCGCCGAGATTCTTGCCGATGGACTGCTCGTCACCGGAGTAGTCGAGGATGTCGTCGACCAGCTGGAAGGCGGTGCCCAGATGCATGCCGAAGCGGGCGAAACGCTCTTCGACATCGGTGTCGACGCCGGCCAGCAGCGCGCCGAGCCGGCTCGCGGCCTCGAACAGCTTGGCCGTCTTGTAGCGGATGACCTGCAGGTAACGCTCTTCGTCGACGTCGGCGTCGTGACAGTTCAGCAGTTGCAGCACCTCGCCCTCGGCGATGATGTTGGTCGCTTCGGCCAGCACGGCCTGCACACGCATGCTGCCCACGCCGACCATCATCTGGAACGCGCGGGAGTACAGGAAGTCGCCGACCAGCACCGAGGCCGCGTTGCCGAACAACGCATTGGCGGTCTTGGCGCCGCGCCGCAGTTCGGATTCATCGACCACGTCATCGTGCAGCAGCGTCGCGGTATGGATGAATTCGACCACCGCCGCCAGTTCGGTGCGGTGGGCGCCGGAATAGCCACAGGCGCCCGACGTGAGCAGCACCAGCGCCGGACGCAGCCGCTTGCCGCCGGCGCCGATGATGTATTCGGCGACCTGGCGCACCAGCACGACGTCCGAGTGCAGTCGCTGCCGGATGACGACATCGAGCTCGCGCATGTCGTCCGCTATCAGGCTGTAAAGTCGGTTGAGAGATGACAAGGATGCCTGCCGGACGCGGAAAAACGCGGATGGTAGCAGCGCACGCCGGCCCGTCAAGCCATTGATGTTTATTGGCCTTTGACTTTATGGAAACTCCTCCGATATACTTATAGATTCCCTTAAACCTTATTGGGGTTACACATGTACGCGGTCATAAAAACCGGTGGCAAGCAGTATCGCGTTGCCGCTGGCGAAAAAATCAAGGTAGAACAGATACCTGCGGATGTGGGCTCGGAAATCGTGATCGACCAGATTCTGATGGTCGGCGAGGGCGAATCGGTCAAGATCGGTGCGCCCCTGGTTGCCGGTGCCAGCGTTCGTGCAACGGTGCTCACTCAAGGGCGCCACAAGAAAGTGACGATTTTCAAGATGCGCCGTCGCAAGCACTACCAGAAGCATCAAGGTCATCGTCAGAACTACACCGAACTGCGCATCGAAGCCATCAACGGCTGAGAATGTATGAAAATGCGCTGAGTGGCACCGAGCGTATCCAGGAGAGCATCAAATGGCACACAAAAAAGGCGGCGGCAGTACGCGTAACGGCCGCGACTCAGAGTCGAAACGACTTGGCGTCAAGAGCTACGGCGGTCAGCTGATTTCGGCAGGCAGCATCATCGTGCGTCAGCGCGGCACCGAATTCCACCCGGGCGACAATGTCGGCATGGGCAAGGACCACACGCTGTTCGCCAAGATCGATGGCGTGGTTCAGTTCAGCATCAAGGGCGCCAATCGCCGCCGCATGGTGACGATCGTTCCGGCAGCGGCCTGATCCAGGCTCGCCGGCACCCGAGCCCTGCCCGCGAGGCAGGGCTTTTTGTTTGTACCGCCGGCGCTCGCCGGCCGCCCCCAGTCATCTAGCAGGCATGTGTGAATTTCAATGAAGTTCTTTGACGAAGCGAAGATAGAAGTCATCGCCGGCGACGGTGGCAATGGCTCGGCCTCGTTCAGGCGCGAGAAATTCATTCCGTTCGGCGGCCCCGACGGTGGTGACGGCGGCCGCGGCGGCAGCATCTGGGCGGTGGCCGACCGCAATCTGAACACGCTGATCGACTTCCGCTACACGCGCGTATTCCGCGCCGAAAGCGGTGCCAACGGCCGCGGCGCCGACTGCTACGGACGTGGCGGCGAGGATCGCGAGCTGCGCATGCCGGTCGGTACCACCATCACCGATCTGAACACCGGCGAAGTCATCGCCGACCTCGACCGCGACGGCGCACGTGCGCAGATCGCACGCGGCGGGCGCGGAGGCCTGGGCAACCTGCACTTCAAGTCGAGCACCAACCGCGCACCGAAGCAGAGCACGCCGGGCGAGGAAGGCGAACGGCGCGAACTGAAGCTGGAACTGAAGGTGCTGGCCGACGTCGGCCTGCTCGGCATGCCGAATGCAGGCAAATCGACCTTCATCCGCGCTGTGTCGTCGGCCCGCCCCAAGGTGGCCGATTACCCCTTCACCACGCTGGCGCCCAATCTGGGCGTGGTTCGCGTCGACGATTCACGCAGCTTCGTGATCGCCGACATTCCGGGACTGATAGAAGGTGCGGCGGACGGCGCAGGTCTCGGTCACCAGTTCCTGCGCCACCTGCAACGCACCCGCCTGCTGCTGCATCTGGTCGATCTGGCACCGTTCGACCCCGAGGCCGACCCACTGCACGACGCGCGCGCCATCGTCGAGGAACTGCGGCGCTACGACCAGTCTCTGTACGACAAGCCGCGCTGGCTGGTGCTGAACAAGATAGACCTGATTCCTGAAGAAGAACGCGAACAGCGTGTGCGCGACTTCGTCGAGGCCTTTGGTGCCGAAAAGGCCTTCAGCATTTCGGCCATGACGCGCCAGGGCTGCGACGCGCTGTGCTACGCCATCATGGATCACGTGGAAGCCACCCGCCCGCCTCCGGAACCGGAGCCCGACGTGCGTACCCTGGATGTCAGCGAGCCCAGCGATGAGAACCCGGCTTGAAGAGGCGAAGCGGCTGATCGTCAAGGTCGGCAGCGCGCTCGTCACGAACAACGGCGCCGGACTCGATCTCGGTGCACTGCAGGAATGGGCTCGCCAGATCGCCGCGTTGCGCGCCGAAGGGCGCGAGGTGCTGCTGGTGTCTTCCGGTGCGATCGCCGCCGGCATGCAGCGCCTGGGCTGGACCACCCGCCCGAACGCGATGCACGAACTGCAGGCCGCCGCCGCCGTCGGCCAGATGGGACTGGCGCAGGCTTACGAAAGCGCCTTCTCGCAGTACGGCCTCGCCTGCGCGCAGATCCTGCTGACGCACGAGGATCTGGCCGACCGTACCCGCTACCTGAATGCCCGCTCCACGCTGTCCACGCTGATGGAGCTGGGCGTGGTGCCAGTCATCAACGAGAACGACACCGTCGTCTACGACGAAATCAAGTTCGGCGACAACGACACGCTGGGCGCGCTGGTCGCCAATCTGACCGAAGCAGACTGCCTGGTCATCCTGACCGACCAGAAGGGCCTGTACACCGCCGATCCACGCAACGACCCTGCGGCCACGCTGATCAGCGAGGGCGAGGCCGACGACGCACGCTTCGAATCGATGGCGGGCGGCGCCGGTACCGGCATCTCGCGCGGCGGCATGATCACCAAGGTGCGCGCAGCCCGGCGCGCGGCCC
>DATCUL010000222.1:0-1651 GCA_036567405.1 Methyloversatilis sp.
ATCGCTGGTCGAGATGGTGACCGGCAGCGAGCACATCGCCACTTCTTCGTTGGTGAGCCCTGAACTTTCGGTACCGAACACCAGCGCCACCTCGGCGCTGCCAGCCGCCAGCAATGCCGCCAGTTCGCTCGCCGCGGCGCGCACCTCGCGCACCGGCAGCGCCATCTCGCGCCGACGCGCCGTCAGCGCTGCCTGCGCGACCGTACCGGCCAGCGCCGCTTCAAGGCTGTCGCACACGACTGCGGCGTCAAGTACATCGGTCGCGCCGGAGCTCATCGCCACCGCCTCGTCGTGCGGAAAATGCTTCGGGTTGACCAGGTAGAGGCGCGACAGCCCCATCACTTTCATCGCTCGCGCACAGGCGCCGATATTGCCCGGATGGGTGGTGTGGGACATGACCACGCGCACGCGGTCGAGGGAAGCGAACGGGTTCATATTAGAATCAGGGGTTTTCCCGCCGAGATGCGGCCCCAAGGGGCCGCGCACAGACACCACTCATGCATCCGACGCTCACCACCGCCGTCAAGGCCGCCCGCCGCGCAGGCCAGATCATCACCCGCGCCAGCCAGGATGTAGACCTGCTGAAAGTCAGCAGCAAACGGCAGAACGACTTCGTCACCGAGGTCGACCGCGCGGCAGAGGACGCCATCATCGGCATCCTGCGCGAGGCCTACCCGGACCACGCCATTCTAGCCGAGGAGAGCGGCTCGTCCGGCGAGTCCGAATACCGCTGGATCATCGATCCGCTCGACGGCACGACCAATTTCATCCACGGCATGCCGCACTACGCGGTGTCGATTGCGCTCGAACACCGCGGCCAGATGCAGTCGGCCGTCGTTTTCGATCCGGTGCGCAATGAAATGTTCACCGCCAGCCGCGGCCGCGGCGCCTTCCTCAACGACCGCCGCATCCGCGTGTCGCGCCGCGCCAAGCTGAGCGAGGCACTGGTCGGCACCGGCTTTCCGTACCGCGTGTTCGACCATGTCGATGCCTACCTCGGCATGCTCAAGGACATGATGGAAAAGACCTCGGGGCTGCGCCGCCCGGGTGCCGCCGCGCTCGACCTGGCCTATGTCGCCTGCGGCCGCTTCGACGCCTTCTTCGAGATCGGCCTGTCGCCCTGGGACATCGCCGGCGGCGCACTGCTGGTGACCGAGGCCGGTGGCCTGGTCGGCAACCTGACCGGAGAGACCGGCTACATGGAAAGCGGCAACATGGTCGCCTCGACGCCGCGCATCTTCCCGGCGCTGCTGGCCACCCTCGAACCGCACCTGACCGACGCGCTGCGCGCGTAATCCGAGCCCTGACCGCACCGACAAGGATGGCCAGCACCGACCTGTCCTCACATACGCCGATGATGCAGCAGTATCTCGGCTTCAAGCGGCAATACCCCCAGCTGCTGGTGTTCTACCGGATGGGGGATTTCTACGAGCTGTTCTTCGAGGACGCGATCCGCGCGGCGCGTCTGCTCGACATCACGCAGACCCACCGCGGCCAGTCGGCCGGCCAGCCGATTCCGATGGCGGGCGTGCCGTTCCATGCGGTCGAGCAGTATCTGGCACGACTGGTGAAGATGGGCGAGTCGGTGGTCATCGTCGAGCAGATCGGCGATCCGGCGACCTCGAAAGGACCGGTCGAACGTGCCGTGTCC
>DATCUL010000223.1:0-11432 GCA_036567405.1 Methyloversatilis sp.
CGCGAATCCCAGGCCACGTCATCCGGTGCGGGGGCCCCGCGGTCATGGCAACTGACGCAGCTCGACAGGAACAGGCGCTTGCCGCCTGCTTCCGCAGCGCTCAGCGTTTCCCAGGAACGGGAAAGCGGGATGTCGCCGCGGGCGAACGGAAAGGCGTCCCGGTAGCGCTCATGGTCGGGCCAGCCGTTCTCGGCCGTGTGATAGCGCGTGTTCGCCGCTTTGCGGCTGACGAATTCGTCGACCACGAAGGCCGCCACGGCATCCATCTCCGCGGCGTCGAGTATGCCGCCGAAGGCTTTCATCGCGGTGCCGGGCCGGCCGTGCATCAGGGTGTCGACGACCGTCTTCCGGTTCAGCCTGTCCGGCGTGGTTGCGACGAAGCTGGCCGGCGGCGGCGACAGGTAGGTGGCCGCCAGCGTCCTGGCATCGCCCGAATAGCCGTGGCAGAAATAGCAGCGATAGTTGTAGATGCGTCGCCCCTGCTCGACCAGTGCGTCGGCCGCCGCTGCCGGCAGGGCGGCGAACAGCAGGCTGAGGGCGAGGCAGCGCAGGATCAATGCCCGGCTCCGAGCGCCGGGCCCTTCACCACGTGCGGCTGACGTACGAAGCGCTGGAACACGAATTCGCTGACGTCGGCGATCTCCTGATGGTCCAGCACCTTGCTCCAAGCCGGCATTTCGGCACCCAGCCGGCCTTCGGAGACGGCAGTGTAGATGGCAGGGCGGTTGAAGGAGGCGCGGAAGGCCGGATCGATGAAATTGCGCGGTTTCGGGTTGATGAAGTAGGCGCGCGGTCCCTTGCCGTCACCCTTCGGGCCATGACAGGTGGCGCAACCGCTCATATAGGTTCTTTCGCCACGCGCGGCGTTGCCCTGCAGGCCGTTCTGGAACGGTTGTTCCATCGGATTCCCCCTGTCCGGCGGTCCATTGCGCCCGGCGTGTGCACTGGTGCCGGATATCGCATCCGACGCCGGCAGCATGAGGGAGGCACGGACATAATCGACCACGGCTTCGATGTCCGGCGCCGGCAGCCGGGCGGCGAACGCCGCCATGGCCGTGTTGGCGCGGCCGTGCGTGACCGAACTGATCATGCGTTCGCGTGTCAGCTCGACGCGTGCCTGCGGTGTCGTGAAGTCACGCGGCGGGACGAGGCCGCCGGCCGATCCCGATGCGCCCTGGCCGCGGTCGCCGTGGCACACCATGCAGTTCTGCGCGTACAGGCTGCGTCCCCGCTGCAGTCGCGGATCGAGTGCAACCTGCATGAATGTGGTACGGACGTAGTCGACCACTGCCTCGATCTCCGGTACGTCCAGCTGGGTTCTCCACGCAGTCATCGCGGTACCCGGCTTGCCGCCGGTCACGATCGCCACCATCGCTTCCCGGGTCAGTTCGGAGGCTCGCGTGAAATCCCGCGGCGGCGGTACGAGGCTGTTGCGGGCACGGCTGTTGCCGTCGCCACGATCGCCATGACAGACGGAACAATAGTTGTGATAGAGCACGGCGGGCTTGATCGGACCGCCTTTCAGCGGCCGCTCGCCAGCGTGGGCCAGTGGTGTGCCGCCTGTCGCAGCAAACAGGCAGACGAGTACCTGCAGGCACCGTTGTCCTGCGATCCGCTGCATCGATTGCCAGACAGTGATGAGAAGCATGAAGCCGGATCCTTGTCGGGATAACTGTCGGCGGATTTCAGCAAGAAGCGGGCCAAGGTCTGCTGTGTCATGGCTGTGGCATGCGGGTTGCTTGAACCTTCTGCTGCCCGCACCGGGATGGGATGATCCACGATCGATGGGATGTCCCGCCGGAGAAGCGTGGCGGCGGGAGTTCACGGGCCATGCCGACGCATTTTCCAGGGCCATTCGCGCTGTTGCTTCTATTTCTGATGGTTCCGCCGGCGATAGCCGACGGCAGCAGTTTCAGCGGCGCCGAGGTGTATGCGCAGAGCTGCGCCATGTGCCACTCCAAGGGCGTCGCGGGAGCGCCGCGGCCACGCGAGCCGGACGACTGGCGGGTGAGGATGGCGCCGGGGCGGGCCGATCTGCTGCGTTCGGTGCTGCGCGGCAAGGGCGGGATGCCGCCCAAGGGAGGGAATGCCTCACTGTCGGTGATCGAGGCGAACGCGGCGCTTGACTACATGCTTCCGCATCGTGCGAGGAGATGAAGAATCGGTTTGAAACGGATAGTCCGACGGGTGGCGGCCATGATCATTCGCACCGGGATGTCGTACCCCGACATGGCTGAAATCCGGTCATGCCGGGCTACCGCACGCATGTGGCCGCTGCGGCGGGCCGGCTGGTACTGCGCGTTTCTGACTCTGGGCGGGATCGGCGGATGCTGGGCTGCCGACATTCGCTCGACGCCGCACAACCTCACCCGCAAGGGGGCGCTGGTGGATGTCGAGGAGGTGTGCGTGTTCTGTCATACGCCCCAGATGCCGCCGTCCGTCGAGGGGCGCAGCGAGGTTTCCGCGCAGCCGGCCTGGCAGCCATCGCTTCCGCTGACGCACGCGTTCGTGATGTTCGACGACATCGGTCGCCTGCAGTTCGGCGACAAGCCGGCGGTCGGTTCGCAGTCGATCGCCTGTCTGTCCTGCCACGACGCGAATCAGGCCTTCCTGGTCATGTCGGCGGAATCGGATCACCCGTTCGGCATTCCGTATCGCGGCTTCACGCGCGGACGGGAGCGTTCGCCGCTGGACGAGGCGGCAAGCGAGGACGCACCGTCGCATCCGGCCAAATACCTCAAGTCTCTGGACGAGTTCCGGGCGCCCAGCCGCGGCGTGGTGGACAACCGCAATGTCTGGTGGGTGTCGGCGGGCGGCATGAATACGCTGCGCACCCGCCTCGATCTGCCGCTCTATGCCCGTCCGGGCGCCGGTGGGGAAATTCCGTATGTGGAATGCAGCAGCTGTCATGACCCGCATGTCCCCAACAAGTTGTTTCTTCGGGTGAGCAATGACGGCAGCCGCCTCTGCCTCACCTGCCATGACAAATGAGCCGTGATCCGCGGCAACAGGGAGTTCGCGATGAGCAGGATTGATCCGTTGCGCAAGCGCTGCCGGGGCTGGCTTGCCGCTGCCGGTGCATTGGCCCTGGGCGCCTGCGCGCCGATGCCGGAGGCACCGAAGAACGAGGTCCGGCGGGAGCAGCTGGTCTATCCGTCGCCGCCCGATGCACCGCGCTTCGTCTACGAACGCACCATCTACGGCAGCGCCGATGTCGCGCCGGAACGGGATGAAAGTGCCCTCAAGCGGATGCTGGTCGGCGACACGGAACGTTTCGAAGGGCTGGCCAAGCCCTATGCGGTGGCGGTGCATCGCGGACGCATCTTCGTCAGCGATTCGGCCGACCGCTTCGTCAAGGTGTTCGACATTCCGGAAAGCCGCTACTTCAAGATTGGCGACGATGAGCAGGGCACCCTGATCAAGCCGCTCGGCATCGACGTCGATGCGGCCGGCAATCTGTATGTCGCCGATGCGACCCACCGGGCGGTAATGGTCTACAGCCGGGATGGCAAGTTCCTGCGGAAGATCGGCGGACCGAAGATGTTCGAGCGGCTGTCCAGCGTCACGGTCGAACCGGGCGGCCAGCGGGTCATGGTGGTGGATATCGGTGGTGTGTCATCGGATCAGCACAAGGTTCGCGTGTTCGACGGTATGACGGGCGATCACCTGTTCGATATCGGCAAACGCGGTGTCGGTGCAGGCGAATTCAATCTGCCGCGCGATGCCGCGATCGGTCGCAATGGCCAGATCTACGTCGTCGATGGCGGCAATTTCAGGGTTCAGGTCTTCGACCGGAGCGGCAAATACCTGCAGAGCTTCGGCTCGGTGGGCAAACAGCTGGGCAATTTCGCCAGACCCAAGGAAATCGCGTCGGATCCCGAAGGGAATGTCTACGTGGTCGACTCGGCCTTCGGCAATTTCCAGATATTCACTGCCGACGGCGATCTGCTGATGTATGTCGGCGAGCGTTCGGAACGCGATGGCGCGGCCCGCTACATGCTGCCATCGGGCATCTATGTCGACGAGGACGGGCGTATCTACGTGGTGGACCAGTGGTTCAGGAAGGTCGATGTCTTCCGGCCCTATGGCTTGCCCGCGGAGGCCGGTTTTCTCGGCGTCAGGCGCAAGCCGGTCGCATCCCGCTGATTTCCCCCGTCTTTGCATGAATGTCTTCCCAAGGCTGGGAAGAATGGCTTCCTGAGGTCGGGAAAAATTATCTGACCGGACTGTCGGAAAAATCCCTACAGATTCTCGATCGAAGATGCCCTGATCTCTGAAACCCGCCCAGCGGCTGCGTTCCCGGCTGTCAGGCACTGGCCGGCCCCGATCCGTAACGTCCTTGGCATGGAAGCTGCTGATCCGGTGGCAGGGCGAACAGCTCGAATGTGATCAATTTTTCAGGGATCGGGGGGTCATCCATGCAAACTCATGCCACCACAAGGAGCAATGCCGGACGCTTGCTGAAGCTCCTTGCCACAGCCGCGCTCGCGCTGGGGGTTCTGGGCGGTCAGCAGGCCTTGGCGGGCATCGCTGACACCAAACACAACCTGGGCGCTTCCAACGGCAACAACACGAATTTCATGACGACCGGCACGACGGAAATCTGCGTCTTCTGTCATACGCCGCACGCGTCGAACACGGACGTCAAGGCGCCGTTGTGGAACAAGCCGACCAACGGTGGCAGCTATCAGACCTACAGCACGGCGACCTCGTCGACCATAGACGGTTCGGTCGATATGTCCGGGGTTTCGCTGGCCTGCCTGTCCTGCCATGACGGCACCCAGGCGATGGACACCATGATCAATCAGCCGGGTTCGGGCAACTACAACGCAGCCGGCGCCACGATCGTGGGCGGACAGTGGGCGGGTGCCAATCAGAGTGCCGGCAAGATGATCGGTCTGGCCAATCTGACCTCTGACCTGACCAATGACCATCCGGTCGGCATCCAGTACTGCGGTGGTGGCGTCAGCACGGGCAGCGCCTCCACGTCGGCAGCCAGTTCGGGAGCGTGCCGCGACCCCGACTTCAAGGCGCCTGCCAACGGCACTGTCGCCGGCACCCGGGTGTGGTGGGTGGACTCCGGCGCGGGGACCACGGGCACGCGGGAAAAGTCGGACATGATCCTGTATGCCCGTGCCCCGACTCTGACCGGTGATGCAACCTCCGGCTTCTTCCAGCCCTTCGTCGAGTGCGCCAGCTGCCACGATCCACACTCGAGCACCAATGCAACCTTCCTTCGCGTGTCCAACGCGCAGAGCGCGGTCTGCCTGACCTGCCACAGCAAGTAAGGCGTCCGATCCGAAGTTCCAGAGGGACTGAAGCGGGCCAGGCCAATCCAGTGCCTGGCCCGCTTTTTCATTCGAGGATTTTCCCGTGCCCACCCTTTCGATGAACCGCCGGTCCGGCCTGCTGGCTGTTTTCCTGAGCCTTTGCGCGGGCTCGCCGCCTGTCCTTGCCGCCGCTGATGGCGAACCGGCAGTGAAAGCCGTGACGGAGACCCGCGTGGAAGCGCGTCCGTCGCATTCGCAGACCTATGCCGTGGTCAACGGTCGCGACATTCCCACCTCCGAATACGAAACCGCCTTTGCCAGCTTGGTACGCCAGCGCTTCTATCACGGACAGGTACCGGAAAAGGAGCTGGTTTCGGCGCGCGAAGAGGTCAGGAATCGCCTGGTGCAGCGCATCGTCCTGCTCGACGAGGCGGGGCGTCGCGGCATCGTGCCCGATGCCGCGCAGATCGACGCGACGGTGGCCGGCTACGAGAGCCGTTACGCCACCAGCGCGGCATGGAAGGAGAACCGCGAGCGCCTGCTGCCCGGTTTGCGGCAGCAGTTGGAGGAGCAAAGTCTGGTTGCGCGGCTCGAGGAGCAGGTGCGTCAGGTATCCGATCCGGGTGACGAAGAGATTCGTGGCTTCTACGATGCCCGGCCCGAGCTGTTCACCGAGCCGGAAAAGATCCGCCTGTCGGTGATCCTGCTGACCGTCGACCCGTCGTCGCCGGCGACCGCGTGGGAGGCGACCCGGAACGAGGCTCAGGCCATCTACAAGCGCGTCTCCGGGGGCGCCGACTTCGCCGATGCGGCGCGCATGCACTCGGCGGCCTACGCCGAGACCGGCGGCGACATGGGCTATCTGCACCGCGGCATGCTGCCCGAGATACTGCAGGAGCAGATAGACAAGTACGAACTCGGCCAGATCAATCCGCCGCTGGAAACGCTGCAGGGCATCGCGATCGTCCGCCTCGACGATCGCCTGGCACCGAAGAAGAAGGCGTTTTCGGAAGTCGGTCAGCGCGCACGGGACTTGCTAATCCGTGAACGTCAGGATCAGGCCTGGAAGGGGCTGATTGCAAAGCTGGTTGCAGCGGCTGACGTGAAGTTCCTTCATGGAGTATCTGCGGAGCAGCAGGAGGCCGGCCGGAAGTAGCGCGCGCCTCCGCTGGGCGTGAATGGTCGGTATCAAGATTCCCAGACGATGCAGCTGCACGCCCGGACCGCCGCTTGTGATCGTGGCCGGCGCCGTGATGCTTGCGCTGTCTCCGCCGGCCCAGGCGGTGCAGTTCGTCTACGCGGATCCCGAAGTCATGGCGGAACGCCCGGTGGCCGAAGCCGGGCTTGAATCCCCACTGCGCCTGAGTCAGGCCATGTCCGCTCCTGAAACATGGCAGCAACCCCCGCCGCAGACCGACCGCACGCCGCCGGCCGATGCATACGGGCTGCAGCCATCGCGCCGCATTGACGTGCGGGGTGAACGGGGGGCCGGATTTTCTCAACCGGAGGTAACGACAACGCTGCCGGACACCGCAGCAGACAGCCCCGGACCATCGCCGGATACGCCACGGTCCGCAGCGGATTCCCGAAATCGGGAACAGGCCGCTCCCCGTGTCTCGTGGGCCATTCCGCCGATTCGCTGGGGTGGAACTCAGGGTTACTCGCTGCAGCGAAGCTCGGCCAGCGGTGGTGCGAGCACCGTGTCGCAGAGTCTGTTCTCCAGCTTCAACGCGGCCAGCTACATCTATGCGCCATGGGCCGCCACGGTGTCCGGTCGCTTCGGCATGACGACCAGCACGTCCAGAAGCAGCGCCGGCGGCAATTCCGGCGTCGGCGGCGGTCAGGACAATCAGAACCGCAGCTCGAATCTGGTGGGCGGCGGTGATCTGAATGTGTTTCCGACCAGCCGCTTTCCGTTCCAGGCCTACTTCGACCGCTCAGACACCCGGGCCAGCGGCAATCTGGTCAGCAATGACTATGTGAACACCCGTGTCGGGCTGCGCCAGACCTATCGGGCCGAAGACGGGGTGACCAGCGCCGGCGGGCAGGTCGACCACAGCGTCGTGAATTCGAACAACGGCAACAACGACACGCTGACCGCGCTGTCCGGAAATTTCGCCACCGATATCGGCATCGTCAAGAACAGCTTCAACGGCCGCTATTCGCTTGGTGAGCGCAGCGGCAGCGGCGAGCGGGCGCGGCTCATCGGCCTGAATACCGCGCACAACGCGAACCTTGACGACAACCTGAACCTGTCCGGCAGCTTGAATTTTCTGGACAACGCCATCCGCAGCAGCAATGGCCTGGGAAGCCGCGCCGACAGCCGGACGCGTTTCATTCTGCTCAGCGGTTTCGGAACCTGGATGCCGGAATTCGAGGACACCGACGAACTGCCGCTGACGCTCAGCGGCAGCCTGCGCTACTCGACCATGCGCAACAGTTTCGGCGGCTTCGGCATCGACACGCAGAGTGCCGGCGCCAACGCGAACGCGCTCTATCGCTTTTCCAACAATCTGACCACCGGCGTCAACGCGGCGGTAAATCAGGTCAGCACCGCGGGCAGTCCGAACATCTTCCTGACGATGCTCGGTGCCAACGTCAACTACGTCGGCAATCCTCTCATGTTCGGGAATTTTTCTTATAACTGGAACGCCGGCGGCAATGGCAACTGGCAAAGCGCCAGCGGAGAGATTCCTTCCAACTATTTCGTCGGGCTCCAGGTTGGGCACTCGGTGAGCCGTTTCCTGGCGCTGTCCGAACGGGAAACACTGTCGCTTTCGTTGTCGCAGGGCGTCAGCGCGAACCAGAACCAGACGGTTGGAAATTCCACGTCGCTGACGCACAGCGCGGCTGCGAGCTATGGTCTGCGCTGGGGCGAACAGATCAACGGCGCCTCGACCCTGACGCTGTCGGACATCCTGACCAGCGGCACCAGTGCGCTGCATTACCGCATGCTGAACCTGGGCTTCAACGGCCTGGCGCAACTGTCTCCGCTCAGTTCGGCCAACGTGAACCTGCAGTTCAACTGGAACCAGCAGAGCACGGACAACCAGCAGGCCTTCGGTTTTCCGACCATCAGCGACAAGAGCGAGCACATGACGCTGATCGGATCGGCGTCATACACGCACACCAAATTCCTTGGCTATCGCGGCCTGCGCTACAGCCTGCTGTTCACGGCGGACACGCGGCTGCGCGATGAACGCCTGCTGGGCAACGTCAATGGCGAGATAGACCGGGCGCGCTGGACGCTCGCCAATCGCTTCGATTACCGCATCGGCCTGCTCGACTTCCGCCTCAATCTGGCGGTCAACGATGTGGGTGGCAAGAAAAATGCTCTGCTCTTCTTCCAGGTGACCCGGCAGATCGGCGCGTTCTGATCCGCAAGCGCGTCCGGGATGTCTGCATTCGACTGGAATCAGAGGAAGAACGATGAAAAAAATCTTGCACCTGATGCGCGGGCTGGCCGCCGGCGCGGTGCTGGCTCTGTGCGCGCTGCTGTTCGTGGACATCCCGGACGCACGGGCGGAATACGGCGACGTGGTGATCAACAACTACTCGGATGCGTCCGGCATGCGTCCGGCAGTGTTTCCGCACTGGTTTCACCGCATGCGCTTTCGCTGCAAGGTCTGTCATGCGGACCTCGGTTTCAAGATGAAGGCGGGCGGCAACGAGATCAACATGGTGAAGATCATCGACGGCCAGTTCTGCGGTGCCTGCCACAACGGCGACATCGCCTGGTCGGTCGAGAACTGCAATCTGTGCCATTCCGGCAAGCCCGGCACGCAGACGCAGGTGCACGAAAGCACCATCCACAAGCTGGCGCAGCCCGCCGGCATCCCGAAGAAGTAAGGAGGCGCCATGAACAAGATCAGCAGGATGGCGCTTCTGGTGCTGGCCATGGCCGCCGCTGCGCCGGCTACGGCCGAACAGTCCGGCAAGGACGTCTATGGCAAGGTCTGCGCGACCTGCCATGCCAGCGGTCTGGCGGGTGCGCCCCGTTATGGCAATGCCGGCGACTGGGCCCCCCGTATTGCGGGCGGTGTGGCCAGGCTTTATCAGAGCGCCCTGAACGGAACGCCGAAAGGCATGCCGGCGAAGGGGGGCAATCTTGCCCTGTCCGACGCCGAGGCGAAGGGTGCTGTCGATTTCATGCTGGCTGCCGTCAAGGACGCAGCCAAACCGGCCGAGCCGAAGAAGGCCGAGGCACGGAAGGATGACGCGAAGAAGGCTGATACAGCGAAGGACGAGCCGAAGGCGGCTCCGGTGCCGGCGGCCACCGCGGTGACACCGGCGGCCACGACCGAGGTGACTTCAGCGGCGCCGGCCGACGTCAATTCCTTCAACCGTCTGCTCAAGCCGGCGGGCAAGCGCAATCTGCCGCCGCCGGAAGACGGCATACACGACCCGTCGAGCGACGGTACCCATGCGCTGCAGCCGCCGCTGACCGCGTTCGGGCCGCTGCCCAAGAGCAATGCCGGCAACCGCATCAACTGGGTGGAGGCGCTCAACCAGAAGAAGCTCAATCCGCGCTACGACCGGCTGGATCCGAAGGCGGAGCCGGTGGTGATGGATCTGAACATCGTGCGCGAGGTGAAGGGGTCGATGCCCGACGTGGTCTATCCGCACAAGCAGCACACCGAGTGGCTGGATTGTTCCAACTGCCATCCGGCCATCTTCATTCCGCAGAAGGGCGCCAACTCGATCAGCATGGCCGCCATCCTGATGGGTGAAAAGTGCGGTGTGTGCCACGGCAAGGTGGCCTTCCCGGTGTCCGAGTGCCGGAACTGCCATTCCAAGAAGAAGGAGCTGGCCGTCAGGCCGGCTGCCACCGAACCGGCCAAATGATTGAGCCGGCGCGGCCGCAGGCCGTGCCGGGCAATGGAGTGATGCACATGAAGCTGAACGTACTGAAACAGGCCGGCCTGGCTGCATTGCTGGCCGTACTGGCGTGTGGCGCAACGGCCGGTGCCGCGGATGGCGCGCAGCCGGCACAGAGCGCGGCGACCCGGCTGTCCGCTGCCGGTGTGGACAAGGATCAGCTGACAGTCAACGTCGATTCGGTCGGCAAGCTGCTCGAAAGCTCGTCCGCTGCCCGCCAGATCGAGGCGAGCAGGGCACCCGAGGCGATGGCCCGTCGCGACCGGGCGAAGGAGGTCTATCAGGCGGCCAGGGCCGCGCTGCAGAGTGGCGATCTGGACAAGGCGTCCGCCCTGCTCACCGAGGCGCGCTCGACCTTTTTCGAGGCGGTCAGGCTGGCTGCGCCGGAGGAAGTCACCGCGAAGAAGCTGGAGAACGACTACAAGGCGCGGCTGGACAGCGTCAACGCACTGCTCGGTGCCTACAAGCGGGTGGCCAACGAGAAAGGCAGCACCGCCAGGGCGGTCGGCGAGACGGTCGCGCAGATCGAGAAGTCGGTGGCCGAGGCGGCCCGACTGGCGCAGGGCGGCAAATACCGGGAAGGGCGCAGCGAACTGGACCGCGCCTACCTGGTCGCCAAGGCCGGCATCAGCTCGATGCGCAGCGGCGACACCTTGGTGCGTTCGCTCAACTTTGCCAGCAAGGAAGAGGAGTACCACTACGAGATCGACCGCAACGACACGCACCTGATGCTGATCAACGTGCTGGTGCAGGAGAAGCGGGCCGACAATCCGGCACTGGATCAGCAGGTTTCGGCCTTCGTGGCGAAGGCGCGCACCCTGCGCACGGCGGCAGAAGAGGCGGCCGGGCGGAAGGACCACGCGCAGGCGGTCAGGTTGCTGGAGGAATCCACCGCCGAACTGGTGCGGGCCATCCGCAATGCGGGCATCTACATTCCAGGCTGAGGCGGCAGCCGGCCCACGCACGGCGATCAGGTTCCGCACGTCGGGCCTGGTCGCTTTTGTCGTCTGTCTGCCGGCCTGTTCCGTCGCGCTGGCCGGCGAGTGGCTACCGCTGGCACGCGACGGTGTGCATGACCCGCGTGGGCCGGGCATCAGGCAACTGCAGCAGCCGCGCGACGCCCTGTCGCGCCTGACGCCGGACACGCCCGGCAATCAGGTTCGCTGGGTGCAGGCGCTGGAAAAGGGCGAAATCCAGCCGCGGGAAAGACTCAATCCGGCCACCCGGATCAGAAAGCTCGATCAGGACATCATCCTCGACGTCAATGGCGGCATGCCGGCCGTG
>DATCUL010000224.1:0-5111 GCA_036567405.1 Methyloversatilis sp.
ACTGCACCAACTTGATCGCGATCGAACTCGGTCCCGCACCCACGGGAATCATGGTAACAAGGGCGCGCGGCTTGGAGGGATTCTGGCCCTTGAGGAACGCTTCGGCGGCGCTGATCTTCTCGCCGCGTGGCATGGGCGCCAGGCGGACCACGGCGACATCAAGCCGGTGACCCCCAAGGTGCTCGAATCGCAGCAGAACATCGCCGACAAGTTCTTCGAACTGAAGCTCGTGCCCAGGCAGGTACGCGTGCTGGACGCGCTGCCGAAGGAAGCGAAGAAGAACTGACGCTGCGCCCGTGACTGCCCCGTTTCGTTCCGGCTCGGGCCGGAGCGGAGCGGGGCTTTTTATCGCCCGCATTTTCAGACCCCAAGCATTGAACCGATCGGACACACCATGAGCGACGACCGCCAGAAAATCATCGATTTCCGCAGCCGCCCTGCATTGCTCGCAGAGTTCTATGGCTCCACGCCCGGCACCGCCGGCTACGACACCGCGAAATGGCTCAACCGCCGCACCGGTTCGCGGGTCGACGACCACTTCCGCGCGTCCTTCACGCTGGAGGGCTATCTCGACGAAATCCGCCGCAGCGGCATCACGCACGCCGTGGTCGTCGGGCGCGACACGCCAGGTTTGATCGTGTCCAACGACCGCATCGCCGGACTGACACGGGGTCACGCCGAACTGATCGGCCTCGGCTCGGTCGATCCGCAGACCCGCGGCACCGCCGCTACGCTGGCCGAAATCGAGCGTTCGATCAGCGTGCTGGGCCAGAAGGCGATCAACCTCGAACCCGGCTTCGGCGCGCCCGCGCTGCACGCCGACGATCCGGTGTTCCAGCCGGTCTATGACGCCTGCCAGGCGCTCGACGTGCCGGTCTGCCTGATGTCGGGCCCGACCACGCCCGACCTCGCCTACAACGATCCGGCCGCGGTCGGTCGCGTCGCCCGCGCCTTCCCCCGGCTGAAGATCGTCTGCTATCACGGCTTCTGGCCGCGCGTCTCCGAAATCATCGGCGTCGCCTTCCGCTACGAGAACGTGTTCCTGTGCCCCGACATGTATCTGTTTGCGCCGGGCGGCCTGGGCTATGTCGAGGCCGCCAGCGGCGTGCTGCAGGACCAGTTCCTGTTCGCAAGCTCTTACCCGTTCCGCGCGATGAGGCAGACAGTGGATGACTTCCTTGCGCTTGGCTGGCCGGACAGCGTGTCGGACAAGCTGCTTTACGCGAACGCGCAGCGACTGCTGAAGCTGCCGTGATCATCCGCGCGTAACCGGCCTGCAACATGGCTGCCGTACCTTGAAGCGACCCTGGCCCCGGCATGTCCGGTGCGGGACCCGCCAAACCGCATTCAAGGATGACAACCATGTTCAGAAAAGCCCTTCTTCCGCTGGTTCTGGCGGCCGCATTCGCAGCCCCGGCCGCACACGCCGCGATCGACCTTATCGCCATCGGCAGCCTCAACGGCAGCAGCGCCGGTTCGTTCAGCGACCTGTCCGGCCTCACCGCGCCGATGGAAAACGGCGTGGCCGGCAACTTCCTCGGCGGCCTCGGATCCGGCCTCACCTGGGCAGGCGGCAACACCTTCCTCGCGACGCCCGACCGTGGTCCGAACGCCACCCCTTACAACAGCCTGGTCGACGACACGGCGTCCTACATCGCGCGCTTCCAGACCATCACGCTGCAGCTGTCGCAGACGCCGTCCGGCTCGCTGCCCTTCACGCTGGCACCGACGCTGACCGCGACCACGCTGCTGTCGAGCGCCACGCCGCTGACCTACGGCACCGGTGCCGGCCTGGGCAACAGGATCGATGGCGTCACGCCGATCGGTTCCGGCGCTCCGGCGCTCAACGCGGTCAACAACACCCAGTACTTCACCGGCCGTTCGGACAACTTCAACCCGAGTCTGCCGTCGACCAATGCCAACAATGCGCGTCTCGACCCGGAGGCGATCCGCGTGTCGAACGACGGCAAGAGCGTGTTCATCTCGGATGAATACGGTCCCTTCGTCCATCAGTTCGATCGCGCCACCGGACAGCGCATCAAGTCCTTCGCGCTGCCATCCAGTCTGGCCGTCAGCAACCTGAGCGCGCAGGGCGCGGTGGAAATCGCCGGCAACACGACCGGCCGCGTGGCAAACAAGGGCATGGAAGGCCTGGCGATCACGCCGGACGGCAAGACGCTGGTCGGCATCATGCAGGCTCCGCTGGAACAGGACACGAAGAAGAACGTCCGCATCGTCACCATCGACATCGCCAGCGGCACCACCCACGAATACGCCTACAAGCTGACCACCGGTTCCGGCGTCAGCGAAATCGTCGCCATCAATGACCACGAGTTCCTGGTCGACGAGCGCGACGGCAATGGCCTGGGTGGCGGCGGCAATGCGGTGGCCAAGCAGCTGTACCGCATCAACCTGACCGGCGCGGCGGACGTCAGCGGGCTCAGCGGCGATCTGTCGGCCAAGGCTGTCGCCAAGACCCTGGTGCTCGACATGGTCGCGGTGCTCGGTGCGCACGGCATCAGTGCCGATCAGGTCCCGTCGAAGATCGAAGGCGTGTCCTTCGGCCAGGATGTGGTCATCAATGGCGTGACCAAGCACACGATCTACATCGCCAACGACAACGACTTCCTGCCCGCTTCGGCCGGCCCGAACAATTTCTACGTGTTCGCCGCCACCGACGCGGAACTGGGCGCGGTCTATATGCCCCAGAACATCGCCGCCGTTCCGGAACCGGAAAGCTACGCCATGCTGCTGGCCGGCCTCGGCCTGATCGGTCTGGCCGCCCGTCGCAAGCGCCCGGTCTGATCCGGACGCGAGATAGCCCCCGCTGCCCGGTCAGGCAGCGGGGGATCGCGACCATGGGTCGCTCCTACAAAGCCGCGACGGTCGTCCCGGCGTCATGAACTTCCCCACAAAACCGCGACGGTCGTTCCTGAACCCTGGGCTTCCCCACAGAAACCGCGATGGTCGTTCCCTGTGGGAGCGAGCCATGCTCGCGATTCCCGGCGTTGATCCCGCGCCTGCGATCAAGTCACGCTCGTGATGGCGCGCTCGCGCCTGTCCTGCCTCCTGTCCCGCGGAAAGGCAGTCGAACGTTCCGTTTGATGTTGCTCAAAGTGCCGTGGCCTGAATCGGCGCTTCATTGAAACAGCCCTTCAGTGCTCCGCCTTTCCGGCCGTCGCGATCGCGCGGCCGCGCTTCTGCCATGCTGAACGGCATGAGGCGCCGGGCGGCAAACCTCAATGGAGCTTCGACATGAAAACCAGAAACAGCCTCTCGAACAAGGTGTCTTCCGGCCTGCCGCGGCTGTCCTCGGCCTTGCTGGCCGTCGCTCTCGCGAGCTTCGGGCACACGGCGGCCGCCGCCGACACTTTCCGCAGCTGGAGCTATGTCACGCTGCCCGAGGGCGGCTATCTGATGGACGGCCATTCCCCGGTGGACGACCCCTCGCTCTGGCAGTCGAGCAGCGCGGTCCAGTACGACGCGAACAACTTCGCCCGGTCGTCGATCGGCTTCGGCAGTGACGGAAGCCTGGAAGCGAAGATCGGCGTCAGTGGCCGGTCGCCGGTGCGCGGGTATGTCCATTCCGATGTGTCGTACCGCGACGAGGGCTTCATCTGCGGTGGCGATGCGTGCGGCACTGCCGTGCCGCTGTCGACCAGCCTGGATGTCAGGCTGCATCAGGACGGCAGCTTCACCGAAGGGTCGGCTAATTTCCGTGTGTTCTATTCGCTCTGGTCCGCCACCACCTTCTATCAGTTCCACTTTGCGGTGGAGCAGGGCGAAATGGCGCTGCGCCCCTATGGCTGGTTCTCGACGGAGAGCCTGGTGACTGGAAAGACGACACTCGAGAACATCACCACCCGCGATGCCTCGGGCAACACCGTCTTCAATCCGCTGTTCAACCTGGTGTGGGAAGACGCCAATCACGACGGCGTCTACAACTTCGCGTACGACCTGAGCTTCACCACCTTCACGCAGGGCATCGATCTGAAGGAAGAGCTGTCCATGTCTGCCTACGTCTATGGAAGTCCGGACCGCCAGTTCGTCGATTCGCTGAATTCCTTCCATTCGACCTGGACGCCGCAGGCCGGCGTCACGCTGACCGGCGCAGGCGGCCGGTTTGCTGAAACACCGGCGGCGCCGGTACCCGAGCCGGCCACTTGGGCGATGCTGCTGGCCGGTCTCGGCCTGACCGGCCTGATCGCGCGCCGGCGCTGAGCCGGCTGAACCGGCCGCGCTACCTGCGCTGCGGCGCCGGTAGCGCGGCACCTCCGCCTAGCGGGGCGCGACCCGTACCGGTATGCGCCGGCGGCCGAAGCTGCGTTCGAGCTTCGGCGCGAAGTGCCCGGCGATGCGGGTGCCGCAGTGCGGGCAGCCGCCCTGCGGGTCGACGTCGTAGTGCATCACCGCATGCCAGTCGCGCTGTATCAGCGGCGTGGCGCAGCCGGGGCAGAAGGTGGTGCCGCCCTCGGCGTCATGCACGTTGCCGGTATAGACGTGGCGCAGGCCGTTGGCCAGCGCGATCCGGCGCGCGCGCGTCAGCGTGTCCGCCGGCGTGGCCGGGATGTCGCCCATCTTGTAGTCCGGGTGGAAGGCGCTGAAGTGCAGCGGCACGTCCGGCCCCAGGTTTTCGAAGATCCAGCGCGTCATCGACTCCAGTTCCGGCGTGCTGTCGTTCAGGCCCGGAATCAGCAGCGTGGTGATTTCCAGCCAGCACTGCGTGTCGTGCCGGATGTGCTGCAGCGTGTCGAGCACCGGCGCCAGATGCGAGCCGGTCTGGCGCACGTAGAACTCGTCGGTGAAGGCCTTCAGGTCCACATTCGCGGCGTCCATCCTGTCGAAGAACACGCGCCGGGGTTCGGCGTGGATGTAGCCGGCGGTCACCGCCACCGTTTTGATGCCCAGCGCGTGGCAGGCGTCGGCCGTGTCCATCGCGTACTCGGCGAAGATCACCGGATCGTTGTAGGTGAAGGCCACGCTGCGGCAGTCATGCGCGCGTGCTGCGCGGGCGATGGCCTCGGGCGAGGCCTGGTCCATGAGGCGGTCCATGTCGCGCGATTTGCTGATGTCCCAATTTTGGCAGAACTTGCAGGCCAGGTTGCAGCCGG
>DATCUL010000225.1:0-2884 GCA_036567405.1 Methyloversatilis sp.
CGCGTGCATCTCGGTAATGCCGCGCAGCGCCTCGGGCAGGCTGTCGGCCGCCGGCATGGGCGTGCCGTCGATCAGCAGCGGCATCAGCGTCGCACCGGCATCAACCGCAGCCTGGATCTCGCAGCGTACCGGGTCGTCGGCGTCGGCGATGCGCAGCCGTCCATCGGGATGACGAGCGCCGGCGAAATCCGGCGTGATCAGGAAGAGCGCTACCGGCCGATGGTCGAGGGCGCCGGCTATCTCGGCACGCCAGCTGCTGCCGCCGCGCAGATCCTGCCTGTCCAGGAAGACGTGATCGTCACCGAACACACGCCCGAGATCCTCGGCCAGCCGGCTCGCATCCTTGCTGCCGTCTACGCTGCGATAGCTGATGAATATGCGGTTCATGTGGCTGCCCGGACACCCTGGCGAATCGCAGCGACTGCCGCGAAGCTGCGAACTCGCATCAAGTCTATGCCGGAAGCACGGGCAACGACAGTCGGAGCAATGGACTATGCGAGCCCGGCTGCGACTGTCCGGACGGACGCAGCCCCGACCGAGGCAGAACGGTTACGCCGCACCACCCCACATTGCCGCGACAGCCGCCCCGACCCGGGCCATCACGCGGCCCCGGGCTGGAAACCGAAGGTCTGCCGCGCTCAGATCACGCGCGCGAGCCTGGCCAGAACGCGCTCGCGGCCGAAGGCTTCGAGCACCGCGTCTATCGACGGCGTCTGTGGCTGGCCGAGCAGTGCCACGCGCAACGGAATGGCAACCTGCGGCATCTTCATGCCGCATTCGGTACAGGTTTCCTTGATCGCCGCCGACAGCGCCGCCTTCTCCCAGCTGCAGGTTTCGAGCCGTCCTGCAAGCGTGCGCAGAGCTTCGCGTGCGGGATCGGTCAGATGCTGGGTCAGCGCGTCGGGCGATACGTGCAGGTCGATGTAGAAAGCCTCCAGCGCATCGGCCAGTTCGACCAGCGTGGCGGCACGCTCCTTGTACAGGCCGACCAGCGGCTCGAGCGCAGGTCCTGCTTCCGGGTCGACGCCGCGGCGGGCGAGACGGTTCGCCACGTCGGCAGCGAGCCGCGCGTTGTCGGCCAGCTTCAGGTAGTGCGCATTGAGCCAGCGCAGCTTCTCGGTGTTGAACTGGGCGGCCGACGGCGTGATGTGGTCGAGGTCGAACCACTGCACGAACTGCTCGCGCGAGAACACCTCGTCGTCGCCATGACTCCAGCCCAGGCGCGCCAGATAGTTGATCACCGCCTCCGGCAGATAGCCGTCGTCGTCGTACTGCGTGACGCTGACCGCACCATGGCGCTTCGACAGCTTCTGGCCGTCATCGCCGAGGATCATCGACAGGTGGGCGTACTGCGGCACGGTGGCGCCCAGCGCGCGCAAGATGTTGATCTGGCGCGGCGTGTTGTTGACGTGATCGTCACCGCGGATGACGTGCGTGATGCCCATGTCCCAGTCATCGACGCAGACGCAGAAGTTGTAGGTAGGGGTGCCGTCGGCGCGCGCGATGATGAGGTCGTCGAGTTCGTCGTTCGAGATGACGATGCGACCCTTGACCTGATCGTCCCAGGCCACCACACCGACCAGCGGATTGCAGAAACGCACCACCGGCTGCACGCCGGCCGGCGGTACCGGCAGCGTCTTGCCCGGCGCCGGGCGCCAGCGGCCGTCGTAGCGGGGCTTTTCATTGTTCGCCCGCTGCGCTTCGCGCAGCGCATCGAGCTCGTCCGGCGAGGTGTAGCAGTAGTAGGCGTGCCCCTGCTCGAGCAATTGCGCGATGACCTCCTTGTAACGGTCCATGCGCTGCATCTGGTAGAACGGCCCTTCGTCGTGCCACAGATCCAGCCACTGCATGCCGTCGAGAATGGCCTGCACCGCTTCCGGCGTCGAGCGCGCGACATCCGTGTCCTCGATACGCAGGATGAACTGCCCGCCATGCCGACGGGCGTAGGCCCACGAGAACAGCGCGGTACGCGCGCCACCGATGTGCAGATAACCGGTGGGACTGGGCGCAAAGCGCGTGCGGACAACTTGAGTCATGGCTGAACCTGCAAAAGATGAGCGCGCGATTGTACCGCTTCGCACCCTGGCATTTGACGGCGGTGCGCTTACCCGATAGTATTCGCGCCCTGTCACGAATGCAGGGCAGTTAGCTCAGCGGTAGAGCACCGCCTTCACACGGCGGGGGTCAGTGGTTCGATCCCACTACTGCCCACCAACTTCAGGGCTCAGACTTCTCGGTCTGAGCCCTTTTCTTTTGCGAGGTTGTCCGGACGCTCGAAATCCTTCGCACTCAAGAGTGAGTTGGCATGTTTCAGCGGTTCCGGCGTCAGGACCGCCAACGACTGCGTCCAAGCGTATCCGTGCATGGGCCCGCGTCGCACCGGAAAGACCATATACCGCGAATGGCTTTGACGGCACCGGTCAATTTATATACATTCTCGCCTGTTTGTAAGGGAATTCTGGACAGTCATGGTCAGACGTACCAAGGAAGAAGCCGAAGCAACGCGCGTCCAGCTGCTCGACGCGGCGGAACGCTGCTTCCGTGACAAGGGCGTTGCCAGCACCACGCTGGACGACATTGCGAAGAATGCGGGACACACGCGGGGCGCCGTCTATTGGCACTTCGAGAACAAGGCCGACATCTTCGAGGCGGTCTGCGAACGCGTGCACACGCCCATGCAGGCCATGCTCAGCGATCTGGCCGCCGACCCAGGCAGTGATCCGCTTGGCTATCTGCGCAATGACGCGATTCGCGTACTGCGCATGCTGACCGAGTGCGAGCGGGTGCAGTCGGTATTCGAGATCAAGTTCTGCAAGCTGGATGGCGGTCCCGACTTCGATCGACTGCGCACACGCGAACTCGAAACCCACAGCCGCTGCCTGTC
>DATCUL010000226.1:0-12415 GCA_036567405.1 Methyloversatilis sp.
GGTGGTACCGGCGTACACGGCGAAGGCTTGGCAGTACTGCCTGCAATACCCGGTGAATCGGTGGGCGTTGTTGGCGTAATCACCGGTTTTGCGTCGGTGTGTGTCAATGGGCTGGAAGTGCATATCGATGAGGCCACGCCGGTCAGCGAGAACGGCAGGGCTGCGCATGCCGGCAATCTGGCGGTCGGGCAGTTCGTGTCCATCGACGCTCGCGCCACTGCTGGCGGTCTGCGCGCGCGCGACATCGCCATCGTGAATCTGATCGAAGGTCCGCTCAGCGTGCGACCCGGTGGCGGACTCGCGGTCATGGGGCAGCCGATCGAACTGCTGGAGAATGCGCGGGTGGACGACCGGGCAGCATTGACGCCGGGCAGGATGGTCAAGGTCAGCGGCATGCGCGCACCGGATGGACAGATGCGCGCGACGCGGATCGAGCTCGCGCCCGGTCTGAACGCAGTGTCGGTGCTTGGCGACATCACGCGGAATCCGGGTGAACAGGCAAACATCGAGGGACTGAGACTGCGCGGCAGTACGCCTGCGCCGTCAGGCACCGCTCCGTCGAAGCAGGTGCTGGTCAGTGGCCACTGGAACGGCGATTCGCTGGTCGTGACCACGATTGCCGCGGATCCGACCTTCCGTTTCGCACACCATACCGGCAAGGTCGTACTCGAAGCGCTGGTCAGCGGCAGCCTGCTCGACGGCAACATCACCGCTTGCGGCCTGTCGGTCAAGGGCGGGGCGAATACCGTGCTGAAGGGGGCGACGGCGGCGACCCGTCTGGATGTCCGGCGCGTCAGGATCAGCGGACATCTGGATGCCGACGGGACGCTCGGCGCCGAGCGCATCGATGCGGATCTGCCGGCGGGGCTTGATCCGGCGCGATTGTCCGTAGGGCAGGGCGGACGACGTCATGCGCCGGCCCGGCGTGCCGATGCGCAACGGGAGCGCTTGCCGGGGGATGACGTGCTGATGTCCGTTCGGGGGCGCTGATCGGACTGATTTCGTTCAGATATTCGGAGACATCCGCCGAAATGTTTCCTGCAAAACATCGGAGGCGGCTGAACGATGAGGTTCAGTCGCCTCCGATGTTTTGCAGACCTGAAAGTCGGGTTTATCAGCCCTTGCGCTCGACTTTTTCAACCTTCTCCGGTTTTTCGGGTTTTTCCAGTCTTTCCACTTTTTCGACCTTTTCCGGTTTCTGAAGCTTCTCCACTTTCTCGACCTTCTCCGGTTTGGCCGCCTTTTCGATCTTTTCGGCTTTTTCGATCTTTACAGCCTGCGGCCTGCCTTCGTGACGCGGAATTTCGTTTCCTTCGCGGGCGATGCTCGGTTCTGCCGTGAGCATGCCCAAGCCCGTGAAAGTCACCATGAGTGCCTGCGCAATCTGATTCGGTTTCATCGTCTGTCTTCTCCTGGAACGGGTTTGTTTGCGGGTGTCGGGCTAGGTGCTGGCGTGACTCTGACGCGTTGAACTTTAACAGACGTGGGAAAATTTACCACGCACATTGAAAAAAAATTGTGGGATAATTTTCCTCATTCTAAAAAAGACACTTACATGAGCGACGGCTCCATTTCCGAAGCCCTGACGTCGGCTGTACGCACCGTGCTGCGTCCGCTCGTGCGCCTGATGCTGGCGCGCGGTGTCACGCTGCCGCTGGCGATCGAACTGCTCAAGCGCGTTTATGTGCAGGTGGCGATCGACGAAAGCGGGCCGGGCGCGCCCGCCACGGACAGCCGGGTCAGTCTGCTGACCGGCGTGCATCGCAAGGACGTCAAGCGGCTTCGGGCCTTGCCGGACGCCTACGCCGAACTGCCCCGTGCCGTATCTCTTGGTGCACAACTGGTCAGTGTGTGGTCCACGCATCCGCACTGGCTGGATGCAGGCGGTCAGCCCGCGGCATTGCCCAGACTGGCCAGTGTCGGTGGCGAACGCTCGTTCGATGCGCTGGTCGCCAGCGTCAGCAAGGACATACGCGCACGTCCGGTGCTGGATGAATGGCTGCGTCTGGGCGTCGTGCGGCTGAACGAACGTGATGAAGTTGTGCTGAATACCGCAGCCTTCATTCCGCAGGCGGGTTTCGACGAAAAACTGTCCTATCTGTCACTGAATGTCGGTGACCACGCGATGGCAGCGATCGAGAACACGCTCGGACGCGCCGACCCGTGGTTCGAACGCAGCGTGCACTACCGGGGAATGACGCCGGAGGCGATCGAAAGGTTGCGAGCGCACGCGGCCGAGCTCGGAATGCAGTCGCTGCAGACGCTGAATACCGAAGCGCAGCGGACAGAAGAAGCGCCCGCTGACGGTAGGCCTGACAGCCGCTTCACCTTCGGCATCTATTTCTACGCCGAACAAACCCCTGACGCGAAAAAGGATTGATTGACGTGCGCCGGCTCGCTGCCTGTCTGTTGCTGCTGCACGCAGGCATTGCGCTGGCCTCGCCGGTCTGTGTCGACCCCGAACTTGGCGGGCGGGATATCCGTACTCCGGCCAGCACGGCAACACCTGGCTTGGGCGGAATCGGTGGCACCGGTCGGAGCGAGGGGGGGCAGGGTGACCAGAGCGGTGGAATCGGTGGCACAGGTATTCAAGCGGGTGTCGCGCCCGGCATCGGTGGAACCGGAAAAACGGCTGCGGCGGGTGGTGTCGGTGGTACGGGAAAGCAGGCGAGTATCGATGGCGGTCTGGGGGGGACCGGTAACAGCGCTGGTTCGGATGGCGGCATGGGTGGAACCGGTGCACCGGTCGCGGCCGGAGGTCTGGGTGGCACCGGCGCACCGCTGCCTGACGTACCGGGCGACGGTGGCATAGGTGGAACCGGCATGCCTGTCGCGCAGGGTGAAACCGTAGGCATCGTCGGCATCGTGACCGGCTTCGCATCGGTCTGCGTCAATGGCCTTGAAGTGCATTACGAAGCGAATACCCCGGTCAGCGAAAACGGCCGAAGTGCCGACGCCGGTCAGCTTGCGGTCGGTCAGGTGGTGTCGATCGAAGCGGTCGCGACGCCGGGCGGCCTGCGTGCCCGCGACGTCGCGATCGTGCATGTACTGGAAGGCCCGGTCACTCGTGCGCCGGGCGGTGGTCTCGCCGTCATGGGACAGTCGGTGGCCTTGCTGCCGGGTGCCCGTTTCGCAGGCGGCGGTAATGCCCTTGCACCGGGGCAGATGGTGAAGATCAGTGGCCTGCGTACGCCGGCTGGTCAGATTCAGGCGACGCGGATTGCTGCGGCACCGGGACTTGCTGCAGCGTCGGCGATCGGTACGGTCAGAATGCCGCCGGGGCAACAGGCCAAACTCGATGGCCTCGCACTGCAGGGGGCTGCAGCACAGGCAGGTGCGGGATTGGTGACCGGTCAGTGGAACGGCAGTGCGCTGGTTGCGCAGAGTGCCGTCGCCGATCCGACCCTGCGTTTTGCCGGGCGGGCAAGCAAGGTGGTGGTCGAGGCGCTGGTGTCCGGCACGCTGGCCAATGGCAGTCTGCGGGCAGGGCCGGTCACGGTACGCGGTGCAGCCGCGACACGTATCAGCGGCGCAGCGGCAGATGCCAGGTTCGATGCACGACGCGTACGCATCACCGGACATATCGATCGCGATGGCACGCTGAATGCCGACTACATCGATGCCGACCTGCCACCGGGGCTGGAAGCGGTCAAGAGTGGCTCGGATCGCCGGAGCGGCAAGAATTCGGGGCGGCGCGAACGCACGGGCGAAAGCAAGGGTAGCGACAGTTCAGACGATGTGGCGGGCAGCGGTGGTTCAATCGAGTCGCCGGACCCGAGTGAAGCTGACAAGATCGGAGAAAAGGCCGCCAAGGCGCAGCAGGACGCTGCCGAGAAAGCAGAGAAAGCTCAGGAAGAAGCGGCCCAGAAGATCGAGAAGGCGTCGCAGGATTCGCAGGAAAAGTTTGAAAAGGCACAGGAAGATGCCCGGGAAAAAATCGAGAAGGCGCAGGAAGATGCGCGCGAGAAGCTCGAGAAGACTCGGCAGGACGCGATAGAGAAGGCAGACAAGGTCGAGAAGGCGGACAAGGTCGAGAAGGCAGACAAGGTCGAGAAGACCGACAAGGTTGAGAAGGTCGACAAGGTTGAGAAGGTCGACAAGGTCGAGAAGGTCGAGAAGGTCGAGAAGGTCGAAAAGGTCGAAAAGGTCGAGAAGCCTTAACCAGCGCGCGAGTGCAATTCGAAAATGCCGGACAGGGCGAACAAGGCCCGCAGGTTCGAGCGCAGTTCAACAATGGGGGCAGTGGATGTCTAGGGTGGGCTTGATGGTTGGAGCGGCGCTGATGCCGTGTCTGGCATGTGCCGAAGGTACGCTGACCATGAGTAGCGGCCTGGATTTTTCAACCGGCAAGTACGGTTCATCCCAGAAGACCGATACCGTTTACGTGCCGGTGATTGCCAAGTACGAGACCGGCAACTGGACCGTGCGTGCCACGGTGCCGTGGGTGAGCATCACCGGACCGGGCGGTGTCGTGGGTTCCGGAGCCGACCGCGTCACGCTGGGCGGGGTCACCCGTACCCGCCGCACCACGGAATCCGGCCTGGGCGACATCGTGGTCGGCGCGACCTACACGTTGTTCGAGCAGGGAGGCTGGGTGGTGGATGCCGGCGGCAAGGTGAAGTTCGGTACCGGCAGTTCGTCGCGTGGCCTCGGTACCGGCGAGAACGACGTGTCGGTACAGGCGGACGTCTATCGCAGCTTCGGTCCGGCGTCGGTGTTCACGACCGTGGGGTACAAGCGCATGGGTGATCCGGATGGCATCACGTTCAAGAATCCGGTGTTCGCCGCGCTCGGGCTCGCCCACAAGATTGGTGCCGCAACGACCGTCGGACTGTCTTACGACTGGCGCGACCGGTTGCGTCCGACCTCGGATCCGATCCGCGAAATGACGGCTTTCGTCACGCATCGCCTGTCGGATGAATGGAAGGTACAGGCCTACGCGGTGACCGGCTTTTCCGATGCCAGCGCAGACTGGGGTTCCGGTGTGATAGTCGGAAGAGTCTTCTGAGCGCAGACCGCCGGGGTTAACAGGCGTTGTCAAAAAAGAGCCGGGCTTGCAGCCCGGCTTTTTTATTTCCCGGATTCTAAAGTGTGTGGAAATATTTCCCACTTTGTGTATCATGATGTTGCGCGTGGGAAAAAGTTCCTCATCGTGGCGGTCATGGGAACGTCAGGTCGGAGGAGCCGAAGGTCGGCAGGTGCTGCCCCGGATATCCCGTTTCAGTGCTCAGGCAGGAGGCGCCCTTCGGGCTCGTGCACTTCGCTCATTTGATACAGGAGTCATTCAATGATCAGAAAAAAGAATCTTCCGGCGATTGCAGTGGCGCTCTCTCTGGCGTTTGCACCGGCGATCGGATCGGCCGAAGTCATCGGCTTTCTCGGCAACTTCGATGTCATCAACGACACCGGATCGATGGCGCATGGCTTCGAGATCGAACTCGAAGGACTGCACATCAGCGACATCACCGACACTTTCGGTGGTCCGGGGCGCGGCTTCCCGACCGGCCGGGGGTTTGATCCGGCAACCAGCGTCCAGCGCTATGGCGCGCCGACCATCACCGAGTACGTGAACGGCGCGGTGTTCGGTACTCGCGTGACCTATATGGGCATGTTCAGCAACGGATCGTGGGATTACGGCACGCCGAGCGGCGGCTTCGTGACCCCGGGTGACAATTGCTGGTCGGGTGGCGGCGTCGGTTATGGCGCCAGCACGCCGTGCGACCATTTTGGCGTCGGCACGACCAAAAACGCGAGCAGGACCATCTATAGCTGGCTGCTCGAAACTCAGCCGAATTCGGATGTGCTGACCAAGAATGGCGTGGCGCTTCCGGCGCCGGTGTGGGTCGTCGAACCCGCCGCGGTGCCTGCGCCGGTCGGTCAGCCGGCGCTGCCGCCGCAGCGCGTGGTGGCCGTGATCGAGGCGCCGGACCCGGTTCCGGATGCCGCCGGAGCCGAGGACGGTGCCAAATTCGGCGATGCAATATGGATCAAGATATTCAAGACCGAACTGCAGGCCGGTGTCGGACTGGAAGAACTGATAGGCGGCAACGAAAAGGTTGATGGGGCAGAGCTGGAGATCGAATGGCTGCTGCTCCAGAAGGAAATCGGCAATCCGCTGTCGGGCCGCTTCGAAAGCGTCAACGTCGGCATTGGAGAGAATTCCGAAGCCATCCTTTATCGCTACGAGTTCTACAAGTTCGCTGGCGAATACAAGAACGATCACGAGGTCAATTTCGCCAAGGGTTTCGGCGACGGTCACCCGGGGCCGGGTGATGTGGGCATCTATCTTGGCGCCCAGAACGCAGCGGTGAATTTCGATGTCGCCGCAGCCGTGGCGGTGCCGGAACCGTCGACCTGGCTGTCAATGCTCGGCGGTCTCGGCGTGCTTGGACTGATGGTGCGACGCCGGGTGGGCTGATAGCGAAAAACACCAATGAAAACGGGTACTTCGGTGCCCGTTTTCATTGGAGGCCCGGACCGAGGGGCTGGCCTTGTCTTTCGATGCGGTGCGTGGCGAGCCATCCATCATTGGCCCAGCCGCGCAACCTGTCTGAAATTTAATTCTGAATTAATCCACATTTAATGTGTGGCCTTTAGATAAGTGGGAAAATTTTCCTCACTTACTGGAGAGGTGAACGATGGCATCAAAAAAGTACGGATCAATTGCACGCGCGCTTGCGCGTTGCGGGCTCGGTGCGACGGTGCTGGTGGCGGGGGCGGTCCTGGCTGCCACCGAGGATGACCGCCTGTTGGCTTCGCAGTGTCTGGGCTGTCACGCGGCCGATACGACCGGCAAAGGGGGCTTCGAGCGGCTGAGTGGCGAATCGGCGGCCGAGATCGCTGAGGAAATGTCCGAAATGCGCAGCAAGGCCGTGGGTGGAAACATCATGCACCTGCAGGCACGCGGCTACAGCGATGCACAGATCCAGAGCATCGCGCGCTGGTTCGCGCTCAATGCCGGTGTCGCACCGACCAATGCTGCAGCCACCACAACGGTCAGCGGTGTGGCCGTGGCCGGTACGGCCGACAAGAAGGAGTCATCGGACGATGATCGACCGAAACCTTCCCGAAAGACGCTCACTGCAAAGCAGCGGGCAAAACTCAAACTGCTTGCCGGCCATCGCTGAAAGGACACCCGTCATGACTATTGATCGTCGAATGTTCCTGAAAGCTGCGACGGGCGCAGCGGGGCTGCCGCTGCTCGGCAGCGTCGGCAGTGCGCGTGCCGCCGTGGCATCGCGTGTCGTGGTGGTCGGCGGCGGCTTTGCCGGCGCGACCGCAGCCAAGTACGTCGCGCTGTGGGGTGGGCCGGGTGTGTCCGTCACGCTGGTCGAACCGAATGCCTCGCACGTGTCCTGCATTCTCAGCAATCTTGTACTGAATGATCGCGTCAAGTACGCAGCTCTGAATTTCAGCCACGCGCGGCTGAATCAGCGCTATGGCATCGAACTGGTGCGCGACCGCGCCGTGGCGGCCGACCCGGTGGCCGGCAAGCTGGATCTGGCCGGTGGCGGTTCGGTCGATTTCGACCGTCTGATCGTGGCGCCCGGCATCGGCTTCGATCCGGTGCCCGGTCTGGAGACGCCGGAACTCCAGGCCATGGTGCCGCACGCCTGGGTGGCGGGCGACCAGACGCTGACCTTGCGCAGCCAGCTGCTGAACATGCGCAACGGCGGCACGGTCATCATGACCATTCCGAAGGCGCCCTATCGTTGCCCGCCCGGACCGTACGAGCGCGCCTGCGTCATCGCCGACTATCTGAAGCGCAAGAAGCCCAAGTCCAAAATCATCGTCCTCGATGCCAATCCGGGTATCCAGGCTGAAGTGGCGACCTTCCTGAACGCCTTCAACATCACTTACTCCGGCCGGCTGACCTATGTGCCGAATGCCGAAGTCGTCCGCGTCAGCTTCGAGGGTGCGCGACGCCTGGCCTGGGTGCGCGACGGTGCCGGCGAGGTGTCCTACGGTTGTGACGTGCTGAACCACATTCCGCGCAACACGGCTGCGCCGGTCATACACCAGCTCGGCCTCGCCAACGTTGCGGGTCGCTGGGCCGGCGTCAATCCGCTGTCCTTCGAGTCCACGGTCGCATCCGGCATACACGTGATCGGCGACGCCCAGGGCACGGGACTGCCGAAGGCCGGCCACATCGCGAATTCGGAAGCCAAGGTCTGTGCCGATGCGGTGGTGCGCCTGCTCAATGGCTGGCCGATAGACGAGCCGGCGCGCATGGACAGCGTGGTGGTCAATTCCGCGTGCTTCAGCCCGATCACCTATGACACGGCGTCGTGGCTGAATGCGGTGTTCGCGTACGACCCTGCCACCGGTTTGATGAAGCGCGTCGAGCCGTCCTTCGGTGAAGCCGGCACGCCCAGCAAGAAGAATTTCGAGCAGATGTTCAAGTGGGCAAACCGCCTGTTCGACGATACGTTTGCCTGAGTTTTGCAGCAAAGCGTGCTGGACAGGGCGGGCCGCGCAGCGAGCCCGCCCGACCGGTTCAAGACAGCGATTTCAATACAGGGGGTCAGATCATGAAAAAAGCATCAATTTCGGCGATTGCAGTTGCCGTTTCCATGGCGTTTATTCCGAATGTCAGTTCCGCAGGTGTCATCGGCTTTCTTGGCAATTTCGATGTGATCAACGATACCGGCAGCACGGCGCACGGTTTCGAGATCGATCTGGAGGGCCTGTACAGCAGTGACATCACCGATACCTTCGGTGGCGCCGGTCGGGGATTTCCGAGCGGCCGCGGCTTCGATCCGCTGACCAGCGTTCAGCGCTATGGCGCTCCGACCATCACCGAATACAACAACGGCACGACCTTCGGTACCAAGGTCACCTATATGGGCCTGTTCGACGGCAGCAACTGGGATTACGGCACGCCGAGCGGCACCTTCGTGACGCCGGGCGACAACTGCTGGTCCGGCGGTGGCGTCGGTTACAGCGCGAGCACGCCGTGCGACCACTTCGGCGTCGGCACGACCAAGAACGCGACCAAGACGATCTACAGCTGGCTGCTCGAAACGAGCACGCCGGGTGTCCTGACCAATGGCACGGTCAGCCTGCCGGCGCCGGCTTGGGTAGTCAATCCCGCACCGGTTCCCAACAATCCGCCGGTGGTCGTGGCGCAGATCCAGGCGCCGAAGGCTGAAAACGAGGCGCAGTTCGGCGAAGCGATCTGGGTCAAGGTATTCACGACCGAACTCGAGAACGACGCCAAGCTGGAAGATCTGATCGGCGGCAACCCGATCATCGATCAGGCCAAGCAGCACACCGAAATCGAATGGCAGCTGCTGCAGACCGATCCGGGCAACCCCAATGCCGGGCAACTGGAAAGCGGCTACGGCGTACCGGTCGGCCCCAATGCTGCCTCGATTGTTCGCCGTTACGAGTTCTACCGTTATGCCGGTGAATACGATCCGGAAACCCACGAAGCGCTGGTCGGCAGCGACTCGCACCCGGCTCCCGAGGAACTGGGCAACTACATGGGAGCACAGAACGCAGCGGCCAACCTGAATGTCGCGGCCGTCGTGCCGGAACCCGACACCTACGCCATGCTGATTGCTGGTGTGGCCATGGTGGCTGGCATCGCACGTCGCCGCATGCGCTGAGCGTCCGTGTGCGTATCGAAACGGGCGCTTCGGCGCCCGTTTTTTTTTGCTGGTGAGGGGGCAGGCAGATGCGGACCGAACCGAACCGTGAAAAATGCGTCTGTCGCGGCATGGCGGATGAGCACGGTTGTATTGTATGTGGGATAATTTCACACGATTCGGGGTTTCCGGAATCCAGGACTGCGGTTCGTCACCCACACATCAAGGAACATCTTCAACCATGCGCAGAGTGCTTCTTACCTTCCTCGCTGCGGGCAGTCTCGCCGCATCGGTCGCGGCCAATGCCGCCGAGCCTGTTTCCGGCATCCTCGACTTTGACGAACTCGGTGCCAGCCCCGCAGGTGTTCACCTGCCGGATGGGTATGGCGGCTTCGACTGGGGTGATCGCTGGTACTACATGACCCAGGGCGCTGCCCCGGAAAAGCATTTCCTTGCCACCTCCACCACGGGCAGCACCCTCATCCGTCGCAGTGACGGTGCGGACTTCTACTTCGATGGTGCGGATTTCTGGAGCCGACGCGGTCTGGATGCCAATGGCGATTTCTTCTTCGTGCTCTATCACGATGGCCAGACGGTCTATCAGGGGAATCTGCTGGGCAACGATGGCCGGATGCGTTTTTTCGGCACGCCGTCGCTGCTGACGCCGGGCTACGCCGGTCCGATAGACGGCATGGCGCTCGGCTTCGACAATGACGACTACGACCACCTGGCGATGGACAATTTCCGCTTCCGCGCGACACCCATCGCGGCGGCGCCGATACCGGAACCTGAGAGCTATGCGCTGTTTCTGGCCGGGCTGGGTCTTATGGGCATGGTTGCACGTCGCCGGATGAACTGATCCGACAGGCCGCTTTCAACGGGCGTTTCGGCGCCCGTTGTTTCGCCGGTAACGCCCGAGCCTGTTGTCGCCCGGGTGCTGTGCAGGCGTTACAGACGGAAGCGCTCGGTCAGGTCGTTCAGTGCCTGCGCGAGGTCCTGCAGGTGCGTGACCGAACTGGCGAGGTTGTTGACCGCCGACTGGTTCTGTTCCGACATACCGGCAATGCGTTCCACATGGTCGGCGATTTCGCTGGCAGCGCGGCTCTGCTGTTCCAGCGCGTCGTTGATCGCGCGGACTTCGCCTGCGGCAACCGATACTGCCTGATGCGCGGCAGTGATCACGCCGGTGGCCGAATCGCTCGATGTCTCGGCGACGCCGACCGCATCCTGTCCGAGCGCCAGCGCAGCAGAAAGATTGGCGGCTCTTCCGGACAGTGCGAGCGTGATGGTGTCGATCGCGCCGGCCGAACGTGCGGACTTCTCCGCCAGCTTGCGTACTTCGTCGGCCACCACGGCGAAGCCGCGGCCCTGTTCGCCAGCGCGCGCCGCCTCGATCGCGGCATTGAGCGCCAGCAGATTGGTCTGGTCCGCGATTTCGCGTACTTCACGCGTCATCTGCGAAATCTGCCGGGTGTTCTCGACGAACTCGCCGGCGGCGCTGGATACCTCGTTCATGACGCTGGCCGTGCGACCGATCGAATTGCGCAGCTCGGTCAGGTGGCTTTGCGCGCGTGCCGACTGTTCGAGCGATTCGTCGGCCTGATGCGCCGCGTTGCCGGCGTTGGTCGACACCGCCTGGATGCCGGCCGTGACGTCCTCGACCGAAGCGGCGGTCGAACTCGCCGCATGGGTCTGTGCGCTGGATGCCTCGGCCACCCGTAGCGACTCCCCGCTGACCATGTGGGATGCTTCAACCAGCGAATGCGCGGAGCTCTTGAGCTGGGATACCAGATCGCCGAGATCGCGCCGGATGCGTTCCGCGCTCAGTGCGATGGCACCGAGTTCGTCCTGCGTGGTGCAGGCGACCGGCTGGTGAAAGTCTCCGCTTGCCAGGCGTTCGAGGTCCGACGACAGACGCCGTGCCGGCCCGATGATGGTGCGCTGCAGCGCCCACATGAAGGCGACGAAGGCGATCAGGACCACCACGGCGAACACCGCGCCGATCAACATGAGCTTGTTCATCGTGGCAGCACGGATCGCCAGTGCCTGCACGTGCGTGATGTCACCCGACAGTGTGTCGATGGCCGACCATTCCACGGCTAGGCCGAATACCGCCGCCACCAGCAGTGCGGCGGTGCCACCGCCGCAGATGACCAGTAGCTTGTTGCGGATGCTGCGCGATATCAGATTCATGTGAGGCCCCGGCTGAATATTCAAAGCGTTTCGACTGACTGGTGAACGGACTTTCGCGCCAAAACTTTTGTGATTCCGGTGCGAATCGCCGTGTTTTTTGCGGTAGATCGCGTTTTCTCGATGTCCCCGACCTGTGCAGATGCCGAACCGGGCGGTCATCGGGCAGATCTCCGACCGGATTTTGAGCCGCGCCCGTCACGGGTGCTTGCATGTGCGGCAAGCGCCGTGGGACGGTGGCAATTGACGACCAGGCGTGCGGCCGATCCGGATTCAGCGGCAGGACTCGGGGGTGTATTCGCAGGACGCGAATGGCCGCCATCCGGCCGGAATCACCGAACACAGGGCGAAGCGGCTGCCATTGGTCACCAGTTGCAGGTGTTCGCGTACTGCCATTGCGATCACCTCGGCAACGTGGTCGTCCGGCGATATGCTGCGCATGTGCACGGTCGTTGCGGTGTCCGGTGGCGCATCGGCCGGCGCAGCAACCCTGTCGGAGGTGTCATCGCCGCGATGACCGCGAACCGCCTTGCCTTCACATCTCCGGCAATCTGCCGCGTCCATGCCGCTTCTCCTGTCCGGACGGATACGCACGGGCAGGTGCCCGGCGCAATTCGTGTCTGCTCATTGCTGTG
>DATCUL010000227.1:0-3613 GCA_036567405.1 Methyloversatilis sp.
GTGACATTCGTATACCGCCCGGCCGGGCCGAATATCGGCTGGACCTTCCAGGGCGGCGGCGGTGTTGCCGGCAGCTACGATGCGTTGACGGCCTACGAGGGCCAGCGCTTCGGCCTGCTGCAGCTGGGGAATCCGGCTGACCTGTTCGGTGCGTCGGGTGCGTCATTCACGCAGTCGTTTTCGCTGGACGTGGCGTCTACGGTCGATCTGAGCTTTGCGCTCGCGCTCCGGCCGGGTTACCGCGCCGGCCAGCAGGTGGCCGTCGCGCTCGACGGACAGGTACTGCACACCTTTGCCACAGCCAGCGGCTGGCATGTACAGAACCTCGTGCTCGGTGATCTTTCCGCCGGCACCCATGTGCTGGGTTTTGCCGGAACCGCCACCTACGCGGCCTATGGCGACACCACCGCCTACATCGACGCCGTGCATCTGGGCGCGACACCGGTGCCGCCGCCCGTGCCCGAACCCGACGGCTGGGCGCTGATGCTGGCCGGACTGGGCGTGACCGGCCTGATCGCCCGCCGCCGTCTTTCCTCCTGAAGCTTTCCCGAGACAGTCATGAAATCCATTCTTGTTCCGCTTTCGCTGATCGCCGTACTCGCATCCGGGACGGCCCGTGCCGACAACCTGCTGGTCAACCCCGGTTTCGAACTGCCGGTCGGCAACAGCTATGTCGCGCTGCTTGGCAACAGCACCTTCATCACCGGCTGGAAAACCGTGCTGAGCGGTGTCGAGTGGTTCAACGCAGCGCCCTACGGCGGCGCAGCCGATGGCGTCATGGTCGTGGATCTGGCCAATTACACCTACCTGAACGGCGGCGGCATCGAACAGACCTTCGCCACCGAGATCGGCAGAACCTATGACCTCGCATTCAGCCTCGGCACCATGGCCGGTTTCGGTCGCGACGGTACGGCCCACATCGACGTCACCGTGGCGGGCGGCACCACCGGCTATGACCTGGTCAACTACACCGGCCACACCGCGTGGACACCGGTCAGTCTGAGCTTCCAGGCGACGAGTGCGAACACCACGCTGCGCTTCACCAACACCCAGAACCCCAACCTCCACTTTGCCTACGTCGACGGCGTGTCGGCCGTGGCAGCGGTGCCGGAGCCCGAAGCCTGGGCGCTGATGCTGGGCGGGCTGGCTCTGGTCGGCGCGATCGCCCGGCGCCAGCGCTGAGTTCGCCTGCATGCCGGATTTATCCCACCTGATCTGAAAGACCGAAATGAACCTCCGCAATCTCGCACGGCTGTCACTTGTTGCCGGTACCTGCATGGCCGGCGTGCCGGCCATGGCGGATACGGTGTCCGGCAGCACCACGGTGGCAGGCACGGCGAACATTCTCGCGGCCGGTCAATCCTCGCCGGCTGTCATCGGCAGTGACGGTTCGCTGCCGTCCTTCATTTCGCTGGCGGCAGGCGCCAGCGCCATCCGCTTCTCGAGCGTCACCGGTACGGTCCGGCTGGGCACGGCCGGTGCCAATCCGGCTTACGGACCGGACGGTGTCGATTACGCGAGCGCCTTCTACATCGGCGCGCCGACCATCCCGGTGTCGGATCTGAAGAGCAATCGCAACGGGCCGACGCTGTGGGGCGTGTTTCTGGACGACAGCGTGCCGACGGGACCGCATCCGGCAAGCCTGGATTTCTCGACCGCAGGCCTGGGTATCGCATTCTCCAGCGTAAGTCCTGCGCTGAGGCAGTCCTTCTTCGTCGGTGACGGCCTGGCCGGTACCGGCAGCGGTGCACAGCAGACCTTCTTCATCCCCACCGGTGCAACCCGCCTTTTTCTCGGCGTGCTCGATGGCCTGACCGTCAACGCCGCGCCGGGCAATGCCTATTTCAACAATACCGGTGCATTCGTCGTGGGCTATGAACTCACGGTGCCCGCGGCCCCCGTTCCCGAGCCCGAAGCCTGTGTGCTGATGCTGGCCGGGCTGGGCCTGATCGGGCTGAAGCTGCACCGCAACTGACCCATTTCATCCAACCAAAAAAGACGAGGTCGAACCATGCAGAAACTTTTCACATCATTGCTCATTCTTGCGGCTGCCCTGCTGGCCAATCCCGCCAGCGCAGGGTCGATCCAGAGCCTGGCCGGGCTGGAGAAGATCCGGGTCTATGAAATCACGTCTTCGACGCAGTTTGCCGATTTCGCCTTGAGCGACACGCGGCTGACCACACGACTCGCCGGCAGTGCGCTGACGGCGGCGTCCCGCGATTTCGGTTTCTTCGCGGGCGACGAAAACTATGACCTGTTCTTCTCCAATGCCGACGGCACGCTCAACGCCAACGGTTCCTACCTCACCATCGAAGGCAACTGTGGCGTGCCGTACAACTGTTTCAACATCAACGCCGTTGCGCTGGTGAAGACCGGCGGCGTGCTGGAATTCGCCGACACCCTGTCCGGCGCGGTCTACGGTCGGCCGGGGTCCTACACACCGGGTTCCGCTCTTGCCGCGGTAGATGGCTCGCTGAATACCTTCACCAGGATGGGCGACACCATAGGCATGGGCGCCGATGCACGCATGCGCATCACGGTCGGCTTCGCATCGACGCCGCCGGTGCCCGAACCCGAAAGCTGGGCGCTGATGCTGGCCGGTCTGGGGCTGACGGTCGCCATGGTGCGTCGTCGCGAAGCTGCCTGATCCGGCTGGGCCGGGCCGGAGCCGGGCGGCAGCAGACCTGCTCCGGCTGGCGCTGTCGCAGTCTTTTGTCCTGATCGATCCCGCAACCGCGTCCTTGCGCAAAGACGACCGCAGTGTCGTCGGCGCGGGTCGCTGCGGGATCGGTTCTTTTTCGCACGGAATGCCGACGAGCTGAAATCTCCGTGGCGGCGCGGGAATGCCTTTCTCGAGCGCAGATCGTTGCGCCCGCATGGCCGGCGGCGGGCCGGCGTCACCTTGTCGTGCATCAAATCCCGGCAGTCCCGGTTTTCGTACAGTGCGAAGCGACCTGATCCGATCAAGGACCTTGCCGCCGTGGACGCCGCCGACAACCTTGCCTTTTTCCGCGCCCGCCACGTGGCTTTCGTGCGGATACTCGACCAGCGGCGCGCCGATGCCGTGATGCCTGCCGCCTTGCTTGCCGAGGCCTTCGATTGTTTCGATGGTGCGCTGGAGTCGCGCTGTGCCAGTGCACCGCCCGTCGCCTGCGGCAAAGGGTGCTCGACCTGCTGCACGGTACGTGTGACCGCCACCGCACCCGAAGTACTGCTGATGGCCCGCCACCTGCGAGAGGTGTGCGCGCCGGATGTCTGCGTGCGTCTGGTGCAGCGGATTGCGCAAGCCGACAACGACACCCGCCATGTGGATGAAGAGAGCAGGGTGGCGATGCGTCGACCCTGCCCTTTCATCGGCGACGACGGGGCCTGCGTCGTCTATCCGGTACGGCCGCTGGCGTGCCGCGGTCATGCTTCGCACGACCGGAATGCCTGTGTTCAGGCCGCCTCCGGTCTGATCGACCGGATTCCTCTGTCAGTGGCGCACCGCACGGTGCGCAGCCTGGTCCAGAATGCGATGCAGTCGGCGCTGCGGGATGCCGGCTACGCCTGGGCGTCGTACGAACTGAACCACGCGCTGCGGCTGGCGCTGGCAGACCCCGGGACTGACGCC
>DATCUL010000228.1:0-6167 GCA_036567405.1 Methyloversatilis sp.
GAGCACAGCCAGCCTGCGTCGAAATGCACAGCGTGCCGCGCCGCTCCTCGGGAATGAACACGGTTTCGACCGCGTTGCCCGCACCGACGTCGATCAGCCACTTGCGTGTCCCGTCGGTGCTGGTGCTGTCGCGCACCGGCACCGGCGCATCGATGCAGGCAATGTCCGCAAGCTTTGCACGCAACGACTTGGCGACATCGCTCATCTGCTCGAAGTCGCCTTCGCCGTTGCGGTGTATCCAGCGCATCACCTGCCGCGCGCGGAAAGGTTTTTCGCCAAGACTGGCGAAAAACCCGGCGAAGCCGTCCGCGTCAAACTGCAGCAGGTTGGTGCGTGTCACTCGATCCCTTTCAACGCGAATAGACGTTCAGCGCGGGAAAGTAGTACGCGATTTCAACGGCAGCGGTTTCCGGAGCATCCGAACCGTGCACTGCGTTGGCGTCGATGGAATCGGCGAAATCGGCGCGAATGGTGCCCGGAGCAGCCTTCTTGGGGTCGGTCGCACCCATCAGGTCGCGGTTCTTGGCGATCGCGTTTTCACCTTCGAGCACCTGGATCATGACAGGGCCCGACACCATGAAGTCGACCAGATCCTTGAAGAACGGACGCTCGCGGTGCACGGCGTAAAAGCCTTCGGCTTCGGCACGCGACAGCTGTGCCATGCGCGCAGCAACGATCTTCAGACCTGCGTCTTCAAAGCGCTGATAAATCTTGCCGATCACGTTCTTGGCAACGGCGTCGGGCTTGATGATCGAAAGAGTGCGTTCTGCAGCCATTTTGAATCTCCGGAAGAAGGCTATGAGGAAACGGAAGGACAACCGAAGATTGTAGCAAGACTGGGAGCCCAAGTCTGCATTGCCGCACCGCAAAGGAATCGACGCCATCAGCACTTGCTCTCCGGCGCGCGTCTCCGCGAAATCGGCGTGCGAACAGGAGGCTCGAGTGCGGGTGGCGCCGCGACAGATCAGGGCGCGAGCGCCCTGTTACGGCTCACCGAGGATTCAGCGGGCGGGGAACACCAGTATTTCCGCACCGACATCGAACAGCAGGATTTCGATGGTTCCGGGACAGGATTGCGCCACCGCCAGCACCTCTTGCCAGCCGCGGATCAGCAGCGCCGACTCCGGCGACTCCGTCCATGCGCAATCCACGCCGGCATTGCACCGGTCGATGCGGGACAGGAATGGGCCGTGACCGGCACACTGCACGCCGAATCCGAGAAACGCCGCATGCGGCGGGACATCGAACAGCCTTTTGAGCGTGTCCACCGGCGACATTTCTTCGCCTGCGTTACCCTGCCGCCGGGACCGTGCGCCGATTCGCATCGCATGCCTTCCGATCATCCAGATAAACCGGATGGCATACTAGCAATGGCAAGCTGACGGGAAAAGCAAAATATTACATTTCGCGCCGAGCCCGTCTCTCAGCAGGATCAATGCGTTACCGGGGCAACGTCCGCGTGGCCTGCGGCAGCATCCATCCGGTAACTGGAGGGAATCGGCTCATAGTCCTCGCCAAAGCCGACATCGCCCGGACGCCAGCCGGCGGGCCGGCGGAAGGCTCCCCAGAAGCGCTTCAACGTGTACCACTGCATGGCGATGAGCCCCCGGCCGTTGTCGGCATCCACGACCGGGTCGGTGACGCCAGTCGGCCGCACCGGCTCGCCGTACAGCGCCGTGCCGAAAAGCACGTCCCAGATCGAGAAGACCTGTCCGAAATTGCAGTTGTGCAGCCAGGTCCGCTCTTCATCGACCTTCATGTGATGCAGCCGGTGGAACTTCGGATCGACGAAAATCTTCTCGAGAACCTGTCCGAAACCGATGCGCACGTTGGCATGCGAAAAGTTCTGCATCAGTTCGCTGAACATCGTCAGCACGGCGAATTCCGCCAGATCGACCCCCATCACGATGCCGACGGTTGCAAGAATCACCGACTGCACCATGCCGTCGAGATAGCTGCCGCGGTCATTGGTCCAGCAACTCATCTGGCGCTGGCTGTGGTGCATGCTGTGCAGCGCCCACCACCACGGCACGATGTGCTGGATGCGATGCAGCCAGTAGTAAACAAAGTCGTACAAAAGGTAGTACAGGCCGAGCAGCACGAGCGGATGCGCATCCAGCCAGGGGATCTGGTGGCGCAGATCAAACACCGAATCGCCGCTGCCGGGAGCAGCGTCCAGATTGCCGAACATGTGGCTGAACGGCGACATCACCACGTAGCTGAATATCGGGAACAGCCCGAACAACATCAGCAGGGTATACAGGCGATCGATGCCGGTCAGCTTGCGGTCAGCCCACTTTTCGGCCGGAACGATGCTTTCCAGCGGGCGGAACACGAAAGCGATGATGCTGACCTGAATCATCACGACCAGACCGGCTTCGGCAATTTCCTTCGTGTTCAGCGACGCGTCGTTGATGTGCAGGAACAGCAGCACCGGAATCACGACATGGCTGCTCGACCATTCGATCATGCTCAGCCACAGGGTCATCAGATCAGACATTCTTCAGATTCCAGAGAGAACAGGCGCGGGTGACGAACCCGCGGAGACGGAAAAGGCAAACCGCAATGACGCCCCGACCGTCGCATTCGCTCGATGACGGCCGAAGTCAGCAAAGGCGGCTCTCGGGCGCTGCGAGCGCCGGACTGTAGCAGAGCGCCTCTCAAAACCAAATCGATGGAAAGCGCCTGTCCGGACGCGCATCTCCCGACCACCATTGTGCAACGCAGCAATACGCCATTCGAGCCTGCCCGACGGCTCGGGTTCCGTAACCTATCGATCCTGAAGCCCCCGGCGCTTGCGCTCGGTCAACGGATGAACGGTTCGTCCCCGTCCCGACCGCAGCCGGCGTCGTGCGATGCATCGTTCAGGAAGCGCACCGGCCCGAGCGGGCGACAAGATAGCGCTCGATGTCGTCGAGCGTGACCAGACGGCCATAGTCGGCTTCCGGGATGTCAACGCCAAAGGTCTGGTGAAGCCCGACCAGAAAATTGAGCCAGTCCATGGAGTCAAGATCTATCTGCCGTCGCAGTGGCCTGTCCTGAACCAGCAGTTCGGGCTCCAGTTCGGGCGCAACGGAGGACAGCACCGAAAGGATGCCGGCTTTTACATCCAGAGGATTCATTGCGTTTCTCCCGACAGGTCGGCATCCAGCGCTTCCGGCTGTTGCAGCAGTTCCCGCAGTTCTGTCAGGAACAATGCGCCACGATGGCCATCGGACACCCGATGATCGGCGGCCAGACTGGCCGTCATGACCGGGCGCGCCACGACCTTGCCGTCCTCGACCCATGGTCGCTCCGCGATGCGGCCGAGTCCGATGAGGGCGACCTGCGGCGGATGGATGACGCCGAATACCGATTCCACGCCCTGATCGCCGAGCTGGGTGATCGTGACCGTCGCTTCCGACAGTTCCGAACTGCGCAGCGAGCCGGCTCGCGCCCGCTTGATCAGATCGCCCAGTTCGCGCATCAGCGCGGGCAGGCTCTTGCGGTCGGCATCGCACAGCGCGGGTGCGACCAGCCCGCCCTGTCTAAGCGAGATAGCGACGCCGGGATTGACGCGCGGAGCCGGGTGAAATTCACCGTCAACATAGGTGCCGTTGAATTCCGGATAGCGGCGCAGCGCGCGTGCCACGGCCTTGAGCAGCAGCACGGCCGGCAGCAGGCGTTCGGTCACCGGACGCGCCGCGTTTTCCTGCGCCAGCCAGTCGAGCGCACGCGTCATCGGAACCGGTTCGGCAAGATAGTAGTGCGGGATTTCCCGCTTCGACCGGCTCATCGCCGCCGCGATCGCACGGCGCATGCCGTCCTGACCGCCCTTCGGCGGCGCAACAGCACCACCCGCCCGCTCGACATCCTGCAACGTGATGACGCCATTCGGGCCGCTCCCGCTTACGCCCTGCAGGTCGACGCCCAGTTCGCTTGCCCGCCGCCGGGCCACTGGTGATACCGGCCGCCTTTCAGCCACTGCCGACGTGACCTGCTTCGGCTCGGCCGATGTCACGCCGGTCGACGCAGACCGCAGGGTGTCCCGCATATAGCGCGCCACATCGGCGGCGGTTTCACCGGGCTCGAGCAGCAGCGCCATCGGCGTTCCCACCGGCATCAACTGTCCCGGTTCCACCAGCAGCAACGCCACCTCGCCCTCGTGCCACGACTCGATATCCACCGCCGCCTTCGAGGTATCCACCACGGCGACGATCTGACCCTTGCTCAGGATGTCGCCCGGGCGAACCTTCCACTCGAGCAGCGTGCCCTCGTCCATGTCCGCACCGAGCGAAGGCAGCAGGAATTCGATCACGGCGAAACCCCCAACAGGGTTTCGACTGCCGCAACGATTTTCTCGGGCTGCGGCAGGACGGCGTCCTCAAGATGACGCGCGTAGGGAACCGGCACCTCTTCGGAACAGACCCGCACTGGCGGTGCATCCAGTTCGTAGAAGGCATTTTCGACGATGCGCGCCATCACTTCCGCCGCCAGGCTTCCGCTGCGCCAGCCTTCGTCGACCACGACCACGCGGCGGCACTGACGGATCAGCGCAACGATCGCCCCGGTATCGAGCGGGCGCAGCACGCGCAGGTCAAGTACTGCCGCACTGACGCCCCGCGCGGAAAGCTGTTCCGCTGCCGCCAGCGTCTTGTACAGGCTGCCACCATAGGTGATCAGCGCGACATCGCTGCCCTCGCGCATCAGCCTGGCGGACCGGATGTCCACCGGCCCTTCGTCCTCGAGTTCCGCTTCCATGTTGTACAACGCCGCGTGCTCGAAGATCAGCACCGGATCCGGATCGCTCAGCGCCGACGCGAGCATGTAGCGCGCGTCGCGGACCGTTGCCGGTGCCAGTATCGTGATGCCCGGGATGTGCGCATACCAGCCTTCGAAACTGTGCGAGTGCTGTGCCGCCACCTGACGGCCGGCACCGGTGGCCATGCGGATCACCAGCGGCACCGAGAACTGGCCGCCTGACATGTGGTGATAGAGCGCAGCGGTATTGACGATGGGATCGAGCGCCAGCAGGCTGAAATTGACGGTCATGACCTCGACCACCGGCCGCAGTCCCCCGAGCGCGGCACCGATGCCGGCGCCGACGAAGGCCAGTTCTGACAGCGGCGTGTCGCGGATGCGGTCCGGCCCGAACTCGTCCAGCAGTCCCTTCGATACGGCATAGGTGCCGCCGTACCGGCCCACATCCTCGCCCATCAGAAGCACGCGCGGATCGTTCAGCAGCGCTTCGCGCAGTCCCTCGCGCAGCGCCTCGCGATAGCTGATGCGCCGACTCATCGCGTCGGTCCTCCGGACGTATGGATATCGGCCATCATCGACTCGAAGCTTTCATCGCTGCCGGCCTCGGCAAACGCCACGGCCTCATCCACTTCGGCTGCCACCTGCGCGTCGAGTGCGAGAAATGCCGCCTCGTCGAGCAGATCCTGCCGCTTCAGGCGCGCCGTATAGGTATGGATCGGCCCGCATTTTTTCCACTGTTCGACTTCATCCCGGCTGCGGTACAGCTCAGCGTCGAACATCGAGTGCGCGCGAAAGCGGTAGGTCTGGTACTCGACGAACAGCGGGCCTTCGCCGCCTCTCACCCGGGCCTGCGCCTGCAGCGTCGCTTCATGCACCGCCACGACATCCATGCCATCCACCCGCAGCACCGGCATGCCGTATGAACTCGCCTTGGCGCACAGATCCGTCTGCGACTCCGACCGTTCGAGCGCCGTCCCCATCGCGTAGCGATTGTTCTCGCAGCAGAACAGCACGGGCAGCCGCCACAGCGCGGCAAGGTTCATCGACTCGTGAAACGCCCCTTCGGCCACCGCGCCTTCGCCGAAGAAACAGGCTGTCACGCGCGAAATACGCTGCATCTTGTCCGCCAGCGCCAGACCGGCAGCGACCGGCAATCCTGCACCGACGATGGCGTTGCCGCCGAACAGCCGGGTCGCCCGGTCGAACAGGTGCATCGAGCCGCCGCGCCCACGCGAACACCCCTCCTGCCGGCCGTACATTTCGGCCATGATGGCGCTCATCGGCATGCCGCGCACCAGCGCGTGCGCATGTTCTCGATAGGTCGTCACCAGATTGTCCTGGGCCTTCAGCGCATGCAGTGCGCCGACGGCGACCGCCTCCTCACCTATATAGAGATGCAGAAAGCCGCGAATCCGGCCGGCACCGTA
>DATCUL010000229.1:0-8726 GCA_036567405.1 Methyloversatilis sp.
CATCGGTGCGTCCGGAGCGCAGGCAGATGAAGGCCAGTGCCTTCAGGCTGAACAGCCAGAAGCGCGCCGGGCCGTTGGACGAGAAGTCGCCGTCGCCCGGCTGCACCCGCGCCAAGTCGGCATTCAGGTTCGCCTGCCGTCCGGCCACCGTGATGCCCTTGCGGGCCGCCTTTTCGGCCAGGTCGAACTGACGCCGCCCGGCGTGGAACTTGTACAGCAGGTAGTACACCGGCAGACAGTCGGCGGCGCTGGTCTGGGCTGTCCACAGCAGCGCCTCGATCCGCTGTGGCGGCGCGCCGACTGCCTCGTCGAGCAGGCGCCGCACCGACGGCGGTACGCTGCCGCCGAAGAACTCGTCCGAACTCTCGCCGGTGAACAGGTTCACCAGACTGCCTCGCCGGCGAGCAGGCGCTGCACCGGCGCATCGCCGAGCAGGTGCTGGTCGAAGATTTCGGCGACGTCGGCCTTGGTCACGTTCGAGTACAGCACGCCTTCCGGATAGACCAGCACGTTGGTGCCCTGGTCGCATGGGCCGAGGCAACCCGAGTAGGTCACTGCGATGCGGTCGAAGCAGCCGCGGTTCTGCAGTTCAGCCCAGAAGGTCTGCAGAACTTCGGTGCCGCCCTTCTGGGCGCAGGAGCCGCGGGGGTGGCCGTTGGGTCGTTGCTGGGAGCAGACGAATACGTGCTTGAGCGGCTTGGGCATGACGGATCCTTCCGGTTTGAATGTTCAGGCGGTCAGCCGCGAGATCCAGCGTTCGATCTCGTTCAGGTGGGCCGCGTCGTCGTGGGCGAAGGCGCGCGCCATCTTGCGCAGTCCGGGTTCCGGCGCGAGCACGGCCATGGTCGCGTAGTAGCTGTGGCTGCGCCGCTTCAGTTCGAGCGCGCGTTCGAGCGAGCGGTGCAGGTCCAGCGTTTCGTCGCTGACGACCTTGACCGCCGAGCGCGGCTTTTCCATCTCGATCGGCCGGATGCGCGGCAACGCGGCGGTGGCCGGCAGCGGCTGGCCGGTCATCGCCTCGCTCGCTTCCATGCGCGCCAGTTCGGCCAGATTCTGGAAGAAGGCCTCGAGTTCGAGGTCGCCGGCGTTCAGCGCGTGAAAGGCGGCCCGTTCGTAGTGGACGGCGGCTTCGCTTTCAAGCGCGTTGACGCAGGCGAGGAATGTGTTGCTGTGGCTCTGTTCCATGGGAATCGCACTCCTTGAACACGGTTCAGGCGACCGAGGGCAGCGTGGAGCGCAGGCTGTCGAGCGACACCCGCTGCTGTCCGTCCGCCTCCTGGAACACCTTGAACACCTTTTCCCGGGCCGGCGTCGACTTGACGAAGTCGTCGTAGGCGCGTGCCAGCAGGCCGCGGTAACGCGCATAGACGATGCCTTCGTCGCCTTCGGCCACGCCCTGCTCGCTGCGCAGGTACTGGTAGAAGCGCTTCAGGATGTGCAGGCGGTTCACATTGACCACCGCCTGCTCATACGGCAGCGTGAAGAATTCCAGAAAGTCTTCGGCCGAAGAAAGCTTGGCCAGTCGCTGGGTCAGATCATCCATGGCGTTTCACTCCTGTGGGGATGTCGACGGCATGCAGGCTGCCGTCGAAGGCGGGTTGCGAGCAGGTGTCGTCGCAGTCGCGGCAGACACCCTGTACTGCGGGCGGGTCGCCCTTGAGACGACCGATCTCGTGCTCCAGATCGGCGATGCGGTCGAGCAGGCAGGCGAGCGCCTTGCCGACCGGGTCGGGCATCTGGTGGTGGTCGAGGTCGATGCCGCCGGCGGTGCGGCGCTGGCTTTTCGGCAGCACCATGCGGCCGGGAATGCCGACCACGGTCATGCCGGGCGGCACGTCCTCGATCACCACCGAATTGGCGGCGACACGCGCGCGGTCGCCGACCGTGATGGCGCCCAGTATCTTGGCGCCGGCACCGACGATGACGCCCGAGCCGAGCGTCGGGTGACGCTTGCCGGCGCTCCATGTGGTGCCGCCCAGCGTGACGCCGTGATACAGGGTCACGTCGTCGCCGATCTCCGCCGTTTCGCCGATCACCACGCAGGCGCCGTGGTCGATGAAGAAGCGCCGGCCTATGCGAGCCGCCGGATGGATGTCGACATTGGTCAGGAAGCGCGTGACGAAGGACAGCAGGCGCGGCAGGTAGCGCCAGCCGCGCTGCCATATGGCATGCGCGATGCGGTGCATCACCAGCGCCTGGATGCCCGGGTAGATGGTCAGCAGTTCCAGCGTGCTGCGGGCGGCCGGGTCGCGCGTGAACACGCAGGCGACATCCTCGCGCAGCATCGCGAACAGGCTCTGCCGCGCAGGTGCGGGGGTATCGTCGGCGAAAGCGTCCAAGGTTCCGTGGTCCGTGTTCATGAGGCCTCCCGCAACGTGCGCACGGCCTCGAGGTAGAAGTCCGCGAGCTGGCTGGCGCCCGGCTCGTGCTTGGTGGCGGTGGCGTAGTCGCGGATGCGTTCGATGATCTGCGCCACTTCGGAGGCCGACGGGTACATGCCCAGCCGGGCATAGGCGGCCAGCACCGCGTGCGATCCGGAGTGCTTGCCGAGCACCATGCGGTGCGCGCGTCCCAGCTCGGCCGGGTCGAAACCTTCGTAGTTGCGCGGATCCTTGATCAGCCCGTCGACGTGTATGCCCGATTCGTGCGTGAACACGTCCGAGCCGACGATGCTCTTGTTGGCTGCGATCCGGCGTCCGGACGCGCGCTCGACCAGGTGCGATATGTGCAGCAGCGACTGCGTGGCGATGCCGGCATCGGCGTCGTGGATGTGGCGCATCGCCATCACGACTTCCTCCAGCGGCGCGTTGCCGGCGCGTTCACCCAGCCCGTTCACCGTGGTGTTGGCATGCGTGGCGCCGGCGCGGAAGGCCGCCAGCGTGTTGGCGGTGGCCAGGCCGAGGTCGTTGTGGGCATGCATCTCGATCTCGATGTCGACAGCGCGGCGCAGGCGCGACACCAGCATCCAGGTACCGAAGGGGTCGAGGATGCCCAGCGTGTCGGCGAAGCGGATGCGCCGCGCGCCGGCGCGCTGTGCCTCTTCCGCCACCCGGCACAGGAAGTCCGGATCGGCGCGCGACGCGTCCTCCATGCCGACGCTGACATCGACGCCGGCGTCCAGCGCGCGCCCGACATGCGGCCGGATCTGCGCCAGTACCCAGTCGCGGCTGCGCCGCAGCTTCGACTCGATCTGCAGGTCCGACACCGGCAGCGACATGTGCACTATGTCAACCGGGCAGCGCAGCGCGGCGCTGAGGTCGGCGTCGACCATGCGCGCCCACACCATCAGCAGCGACGGCAGGCCCTGCGACGCGATGTCCTGGATGACCTCGATCTCCGCCTCGCCCATGGTCGGAATGCCGATCTCCATCTCGGGCACGCCGGCGTGCGCCAGCGCGCGGGCGATCATGCACTTCTCGTCGGCGGTGAACGCCACGCCGGCGGTCTGCTCGCCGTCGCGCAGCGTGGTGTCATTGATGATGAAGTCGGTTGCCATGTCGCGAGTCCTCCCGACAACCGTTCAGCAAGCGGCATGCCATCGCCTGGAGTGTGTGCATGTCATTGATACGTATTGATTAAGTGCGGAGGTCCGGCGGTGTCCGGCGGCATTGACGGAAAGCGTCGCGCCACACCTGTCGGCTTTGTGCCGTTTGCAACAGGCACCGTGACGCCGGGAAATGGAGGTGAGACTGACGGTGTAGCCTGGAATGCGACACCGGCATGCGATGAGGATGAGTGGAATGGGTGGTGCATGCCGCAGCGGTGTGGCTGCGTGCAGTCATTCCCGGGCGGGGCAACCCCGCTTGATGTCCTGCGCCGCAGGCAGCGGCGCCTTGGAGTGCCGGCGCGTCAGCGCCTCACTCGCGCGCGAGGTTGCGCGTGTGCATCGGCAGTTCGACCGTCACGTCGCCGTCGCCCAGGCGGGCGCAGCAGGCCAGGCGGGAGCTGGCTTCGAGACCCCAGGCGTCGTCGAGCTGGTCTTCCTCGTCGTCGTCCGGCGCGTTCAGCGAGGCGCCGCCCTTGCGCACATAGACATGGCAGGTGGCGCAGGCGCTGACCTTCTCGCACGCGTGCTCGATCGCGATGTGCTGTGCCAGCAGTGCGTCGCAGATCGACATGCCGGCCGGTGCGTCGAAGCTGGTGCCGGTGGGGCACAGCTGTGGATGCGGCAGTACCGTGACGCGGCTCATGTCTGCAGTTCCGAAATGCGCGTGCCGGACAGCGCGCGGCGGATGCCGGCGTCCATGCGCAGCGTCGCGAACTGCGTGGTGGCGGTGTTCAGCGCTTCGGTGACGCGCTTCAGGCGCGGCAGGTCGGCGCCGGTCTCCAGTTCGTCGGCCAGCGCGAACATGGCGTTCTGGATCGCCACGTACTCGTCGTGCGTGAGCAGCGCATGGCCGTCCTCTGCCAGTGCGGTTTCGGTGGCATCGACCAGGCGCCGGGCATCGACCTGGGCCTCGCGCAGCATGCGTGCGGCCATGTCGACGTCCGCCTTGCCGTAGGCGTCGGTCAGCATGTCGGCGATCTGGTTGTCGCTCAGGCCGTACGAGGGTTTGACCTCGATGTGCGCCTCGGTACCGCTGGTCTGTTCGCGCGCCGATACCGACAGCATGCCGTCGGCGTCGATCTGGAAGGTGACGCGGATGCGCGGCGCACCCGCCACCATCGGCGGGATGCCGCGCAGTTCGAAGCGCGCCAGCGAGCGGCAGTCGGACACCAGTTCGCGCTCGCCCTGCAGCACGTGCACCATCATTGCGGTCTGGCCGTCCTTGTAGGTGGTGAATTCCTGCGCGCGTGCGGCCGGGATCGTGGTGTTGCGCGGGATCACCTTCTCCACCAGCCCGCCCATCGTTTCCAGGCCGAGCGACAGCGGGCACACGTCGAGCAGCAGCCAGTTGCCGTCACTGCTGTTGCCGGCCAGCACATTGGCCTGCACGGCGGCGCCGAGCGCCACCACCTCGTCCGGATTCAGGTCGATCAGCGGTTCCCGCCCGAACAGCTTGCGCACCGCTGCGCGCACCTGCAGCATGCGGGTCGAGCCGCCGACCATCACCACGCCGTCCACCTCCTCGGCACCGACGCCGGCGTCGCGCAGTGCCCGGCGCACCGGCGCCATGGTGCGTGCAACCAGGTCGGCAGTCAGGCTTTCGAAGTGTTCGCGCGTCAGTTCGAAGGTGAAGAAGCGGCCGTCGTCGAGCTGGCCGGCTATCGTCGCGACCGGCGCACCCGACAGCGCCTCCTTGGCGGCGCGCGCCCGCGCCAGCATCATGCGCGTTTCGCCTGGGGAGGTCGCTGCGAGTGCCAGGTTCTGCCGCAGCCAGTCGGCGATGCGGTGGTCGAAATCGTCGCCGCCCAGAGCGGCATCGCCGGCGGTCGAAAGCACTTCGAACATGCCTTGCGACAGTTTCAGTATCGATACGTCGAAGGTGCCGCCGCCGAGGTCGTAGATGGCGAACACGCCCTGTGCCGCCTTGTCCAGTCCGTAGGCGATGGCGGCGGCGGTCGGTTCGTTGAGCAGGCGCAGCACGTTCAGGCCGGCCAGCCGCGCCGCATCCTTGGTGGCCTGGCGCTGGGCGTCGTCGAAGTAGGCTGGCACCGTGATGACGGCACCGACCAGTTCGCCGCCCAGGCCGGCTTCGGCGCGTTCGCGCAGCGCGCGCAGGATGTCGGCCGACACCTCGACCGGCGAACGCACGCCCCGGCGGGTCTGCAGGCTCAGCATGCCGGGCGTGTCGAGCAGCGTGTAGGGCGTGCTGACCGAGGCATCGACGTCGGCCAGCGAGCGCCCCATGAAACGCTTGACCGACACGATGGTGTTGCCCGGATCGTCGACCTGAGCGGCCTGTGCCGCATGACCGACGACTACCTCGTCCTCGCCGTAGCGGACCACGGACGGCAGCAGCAGGCGGCCGTCCCGGTCGGGCAGCACGCGTGTCATGCCGCTGGCCACCGTGGCGACCAGGGAGTTGGTGGTGCCGAGGTCTATGCCGACGGCCAGCCGGTGCTGGTGCGGGGCGGCACTTCGGCCCGGTTCGGCGATCTGCAGCAAGGCCATGATGGGGTCGCTCCGTGGTCGATGTGAACGGTCTGTGCGGCCGGCGTCAGACGCCGAAGCTCTCGCCGCAGCCGCAGGCTGCCTTGACGTTCGGATTGTTGAACTTGAAACCTTCGTTCAGGCCTTCGCGCACGAAGTCGAGCTCGGTGCCGTCGAGGAAGGGCATGCTTTTCGGGTCCACCAGCACGGTGACGCCGTGGCTGGCGAACAGCATGTCCTCCGGTTCGGCGGCATCGGCGAATTCCAGCGCATAGGCGAGGCCCGAACAGCCGCTGGTCTTCACCGCCAGACGCAGGCCGACGCCCTGGCCGCGTTTGGCCAGGCTCTTCTGTATGTGCCGCGCGGCGGCTTCGCTGATCGTGATGGTCATCGCCGGCCTCCGCTCACATCGAGAACGAGCTGCCGCAACCGCAGGACGAGGTCGCGTTCGGATTGCGGATGACGAAGCGCGACCCTTCCAGGCCATCCTCGAAGTCGATCTCGGCACCCATCAGGTACTGCAGGCTCATCGGGTCGACCAGCAGCGTGACGCCGGACTGCACGATGTGCGTGTCGTCCTCGTTGACCGCTTCCTCGAAGGCGAAGCCGTACTGGAAGCCGGAGCAGCCGCCGCCGGTCACATAGACGCGAAGCTTGAGCGCCGGATTGCCTTCCTCGGCGATCATTTCGGCCACCTTGGCGGCAGCCGGCACGCAGAAGGTGATGGGGGACAGCGGCGGGGCGGTCACGGTGGCGACGGCGTTTTCGGCAATCGTGTTCATGGCGTTTCCTTTCAGGCGGCTTCGACGGCGGTGGGGACGGTCTGCTTGGTGCGGTAGTCGGCGACGGCCGCCTTGATCGCGTCCTCGGCCAGGATGGAGCAGTGGATCTTGACCGGCGGCAGCGCGAGTTCCTCGGCGATTTCGGTGTTCTTGATTGCCAGCGCCTCGTCCAGCGTCTTGCCCTTGACCCACTCGGTCACCAGCGACGACGAGGCGATGGCGGAACCGCAGCCATAGGTCTTGAACTTGGCGTCCTGGATCACGCCGTCGGCGCCGACCTTGATCTGCAGCTTCATGACGTCGCCGCAGGCCGGTGCACCGACCATGCCGGTACCGACGTCCTCGTCCTGGTTCGAATAGGAACCCACGTTGCGCGGGTTGTCGTAGTGATCAAGCACCTTGTCGCTGTATGCCATGGTGGTTCTCCGCTGATGAGTGTTTGTAGAGGGTGCTGCCCGCCGGTCTCAGTGGCTTGCCCACTGGACGGATGCCAGATCGATGCCTTCGGTGTGCATGTCCCACAACGGCGACAGTTCGCGCAGCTTGTTCACCGCCGAGCTGACACGAACGATCACGTCGTCGATTTCCTGCTGTGTCGTGAAGCGGCCGATCGAGAAGCGGATCGAGCTGTGGGCCAGTTCGTCGCTGCGGCCCATCGCGCGCAGCACGTAGGACGGTTCCAGGCTGGCCGAGGTGCAGGCCGAGCCGGACGACACCGCGACGTCCTTCATGCCCATCAGCAGCGATTCGCCTTCGACGAAGTTGAAGCTCAGGTTCAGGTTGTGCGGCACGCGCCGTTCGATGTCGCCATTGACGAACACCTGGTCGAGCGCCATCAGGCCGTTCATCAGGCGGTCGCGCAGCGAGCGGATGCGCTCGTTCTCGGCACCCATGTTCTCGCGTGCCAGCCAGTAGGCCTCGCCCATGCCGACGATCTGGTGCGTTGCCAGCGTGCCCGAGCGCATGCCGCGCTCGTGGCCGCCGCCGTGGATGATGGCGTCGATGCGCACGCGCGGCTTGCGGCATACGTACAGTGCGCCGATGCCCTTCGGGCCGTAGGTCTTGTGCGCCGACAGCGACATCATGTCGACCGGCAGCGCGTCGAGGTCGAAGGCCACCTTGCCGGTCGCCTGCGCCGCATCGACGTGGAACAGCACGCCCTTCTCGCGGCAGATCGCGCCCAGCGCCGCGATGTCCTGGATGACGCCGGTCTCGTTGTTGACGAACATGACCGAGGCGATGACGGTGTCGGGCCGCAGTGCCGCCCGGAAGGCGTCGAGGTCGAGCAGGCCGTTCTCCTGCACGTCGAGCACGGTCACGTCGCAGCCGCTGCGTTCCAGTTCGCGCACCGTGTCGAGCACCGACTTGTGTTCGGTCTTGACGGTAACGACATGCTTGCCGCGGCCGGCGTGAAACTGCATCGCGCCCTTGATCGCCAGGTTGTTGGATTCGGTGGCGCCCGAGGTCCATACGACTTCGCGCGGGTCGGCGCCGATCAGCGAGGCCACCTTCTCCCGCGCCAGTTCGACCGCCTCTTCCGCTGCCCACCCGTAGGCATGCGAGCGGCTGGCCGGATTGCCGAAGTTGTCGAACAGCCACGGCATCATTTTTCCGACCACACGCGGATCGACCGGCGTGGTGGCGGCGTAGTCCAGATAGATCGGTCGGCTCATGTCGGCGTCTCCTGCAAGGAAGGGGTCTGCTGGGACATAAGCAACTTGTGATCCAGTTTTTAATCCGATCGGAATCAACCGTTTACGGAATCGCTCCCGTTCCGTGGTGTCCGACAACGACCGGACATGTCGAATTTGTCGGCTTGCCGACGCGCTGCCTGCGGGCTGGCTGAAATGCGCTGCGGCCGGTGTCGTTGATGGTTGTCACCCCGACATCGCGACGCGACAAGCCCGACA
>DATCUL010000230.1:0-11715 GCA_036567405.1 Methyloversatilis sp.
CTTGTGTCCCGGGCCGACGTTCGGCAGCTGATGTGCCGACTGGAAAACATAACGACGCCATACATGGCTTGCGCCCTGCGGGTCCAGCGCGACGCCGTGCTGCGCCGTGCTGCGCACGTTGACCTGCGCCAGACCGGGCACGTCCAGATGCTGGCGTATCCAGCGCGCGAGATTTTCGTCGGTCGGCTGGTCCAGCGTGCGGTTCAGGTGGGCATGGTCGAATGGTGCGACACAGGCCTGCAGCCGGGCCGACAGCGCGCCGGTCTCGCCGCCGGCAAAGCCGGCCCAGCCGCTTGGCAGCGCCGCCCGGACTTCACCGACGAAGGCGTGGCCGTGCAGTGGCCGCAGCCGGTGGCCGGCCGGAAGGCTGTCGATGCTGCGTGCGGCGTCGAAGCCCGCAGCAGCCACGTAGAGCAGTTTTTCAGTCATGACGCAGTTCCGGATTTGACCCCGGCCGCAGCCGGATGCGGCGCAGTGTGCCCTGAACTGCCGCCGTCTGCAGCCCGGACATGTGCGGCGGTCGCCGGCAGTACTATCGGAAACAGTCCATCCGCCAGGGTCTGTTCACATTGAATCGCGGCCACGTTTGCAAGACGCACACCACGGGCAAGGCGTGCGACGAAGTCGGGACTGGCCGTCTCGACGAGGAGCGCAACGCAGTCCGTGGATGCACCCTGCAAACCGGAAGGGCGCCGATCTGGACACCCGCGCTGTTGTGCCCAGCTCTGCGTTGGACCTCCTGGCCCGAAGGCCAGTCAGCCTGCGTCGGCCCGCCTTGATCCGAACGCGACAGGATTCGCGCGCGGCTTGTGATTCAATGTCAACAGACCCTAGGGAGTTCATGCAATGTCCATCAGCCTGTTGGGTGCGGTCAAGGCCGTGCCGTGGGGTGACGTGCTCGCCGCGGCACCCGGTGTCGTGCAGGGTGCGAACGCGCTGTGGGACCGGGTTGCGAAGAAGCGGCCGAAGGGCGAGGCGGCAGCGGAGGCAGGCGCCGCAAGCACATCGGCCGAGTCGCGTGTCGCGGCGCTGGAACATGCGGTCGCCGAGCTGCAGAAGGAAGCGCTGGCGACCTCGCAGCTGATCCGTTCGCTGGCCGAACAGAACGAGCTGCTGGTCCGCGAGGTCGAGGTGCTGCGGCTGCGTTCGCGCGTACTGCTGCTGGCTGGCGTCGCGATCAGCGTCGGTCTGGCGGCCAGCCTCTACTTCGCGCTGTCGGCTACAGCTTGAAGCGGCCCACCAGCTCGCCCAGGTGATCGGACGCCTGTCCGATCTGCGTCAGTGTGGCCGACGCGTGCTGTATCGCTTCGTCGGTGCGCTGCACGACACCCGAGGCGTGCTCGGCCGAGCGTGCCAGTGCATTGGTCGCAACCGACTGTTCCCGCGTCGCATCGGCGATCTCGCGTACGCGCGCCGCCGCGTGATCCATGCTCTTTTCGATGCCGGCGATTTCCGTGGCGACCTCGGCCGCGCGTCCGACGCCGGCTTCGACCGCGTCGCGCGTGCCCTTCATCCGGGTGACCGCGCTGTCGGTTTCGCCGATGATGGCATCGATCAGTGCGTTGATTTCGGCTGTCGCGATGCCGGTGCGCTCGGCCAGCTTGCGCACTTCGTCGGCGACGACCGCGAAGCCCCGGCCCTGTTCGCCGGCGCGCGCCGCCTCGATGGCCGCGTTCAGTGCCAGCAGGTTGGTCTGGTCGGCGATGCCGCGGATCACCTCCACGATGCCGTTGATCTCGCCCGAGCGCGCGGCCAGCCCGGCCAGTGCTTCGCCCAGCGTTTCCATCGTGCCCGAGATGTCCCGCATGTGGGCTTCCATGCTGCGTACAGCATCTCCGCTGCGGCGCGACGCGTCGTGCGTGTCGAGCATGACGGCATTGACGTCGCTGGCGTGGCTGGCGATGTGGTTGATCGATACCGTGATCTCCTCGATCGTCGCCGCGTTGTCGCCGGTGGCGCTGGCCAGCCGGCGTGAGCTGTCGGCGATTTCGCCTGTCGAGTCCGATACCTCGCGGATGCCGTTGACCAGTGCCTGGCTCTGGTCCCGCACGTCCGTGAACATGCGCTGCAGGCTTGCCAGGAATGCGTTGACCGCCTTCGCCACGCGGCCCAGCTCGTCGTCGCTGTCGGCCGCCAGCCGGCGGGTCAGGTCGCCCTCGCCGCCGGCCAGCGACTGCATGGCGTCGGCCAGCTGGCCGAGCGGCCGGGTCAGTGCGCCAAGCAGTGCGAACAGTACGCTGGTGGTCAGCACGATGCTGACCAGACCCATCACGATGGCGGTGCGGCGCAGTCCGTCGGCCGATGCCGTGATCGCGGTTTCGGGCAGCGAGGTCACGCTGCCCCACCATGCGTTGCTGCCCATCACGCCGACCCGGGACAGGAAATGCAACGTGCCGTCGCTGTCGCGCCAGTGCATGTCACGTCCTTCCTTCAGCGCGGCCAGAGCCTCGGTTGGCAGACCGGTCGCCGGCTTGCCGATGCGGGCGCCGTCCGGATGTGCGACCACCATGCCGGCGGCGGTATACAGCTCGACCCGGCCGTTGCCGAACGGCTTGATCCGGGCCAGTTCCTCCGCCAGGGTGCCGAGTGCGATGTCGACGCCGGCAATGCCGGCAAACCGGCCGTTGACGACGATAGGCTGAACCAGCGACGTGATCAGCACGCGCTTGCCGCCGACCGGGTAGGAATAGGGTTCCGCCAGATGTGCGCGGCCGGTGCGCTTCGGCTGCAGGTAGTAGTCGCCGGCACCCGGCTGGTCGTAGCCGGACAGCGCTTCCTGTGCCAGTGCGGTGCCGCTGCGGCCCCAGTAGGTCACGAAACGTCCGCTCGCGTCATGCCCGACCGCGCCGGCGAATTCGCGGTCGCGGCCGTCGAAGGCGTCGGGCTCCCAGCCGGTGTATACGCCGAGCAGTCCGGGCTGACCTTCGAGCGTGCGGCGCAGCAGCCGGCTGACCGCGTCCCGGTCGGGCGCACCCTTGCCGCGCAGCCCTTCCAGCGCCAGCGACAGCGAGGTCGAAACGCCGAGTGCGTCATCAAGCCGGGCACTGACGTCGCTGGCGACCGACGCGGCCACCCGCTCGGCGCGCGCAAGTCCCTGTTCCATGATGGCTTCGTGACTGCGCCAGGCGAGTACGCCCAGCGTCAGCGAAAAGCCGAGCGTGATCGTGATGACCGTCGATGAAAGCAGCTTGGTGCGCAGACTGAGGGAGTTCAGATTCATGCGGTCCGCCCGGTGGAGTCATGTGAGAAACGGTTCACGACGGGCGGGCCGCTTTCTTTACCGTTGTGTGCCGATGTCTCCGCGGCTTTAGTCACGCGAGGCTGGAGAATGCCGACCGGGTACGTTATCGTTGCGACCCGGAATGCTCAGCAGGTGCCCGCCAGTCGTGGATATCATCAGTCAGCGTCTTGTGCTGCGGCCGATGCAGCTCGATTTCCTGCGCGCGTCTGCCGAAGGATGCAGTGCCGCAGAGCTGTCGGCGCTGATCGGCCTGCGCGTCGCGGCCGACTGGCTGGACGAGACGGATCTGGCCGCGCTGCGGCTGGGCGATCTGCTGGCCGAACCCGGTTATGCGCCGTGGTCGGTCCGGGCGGTCGCGTTGCGCGACAGTGGCGAAATGATCGGGCACACCGGCTTCCACACGCAGCCGGCGCCGGATTATCTGGCGCCTTACGCACAGGACGCGGTCGAAATCGGCTACACCATCTACCCCGGTCACCGGCGTCGCGGCCACGGGCGGGAGGTGCTGACCGCGATGGTCCGCTGGGCGCATGTCGATCAGGGTGTGGCGCGCTTCGTTGCCTCGGTCAGCCCCGACAACCTCGCCTCCTGTGCGCTGCTCGCCAGCACGGGCTTCCTGCGCATCGCATCCTTCATCGATGATATCGACGGTCTGGAATACGTGATGCTGCTTGACGGCGAACCGCTGGCCCGGCTGCTCGCCGGAAGCGGGCATGCACCGCCGTACTGACGATTGGTGGATGGCGCGGATTACTCGGGCAGGCCGAACACCATCACCGCGTCGCCCTGGCGGAAACCCCAGATCGCGCTGCCGCCGGCGGCCACCGCGACGTAGGGCCGGCCGTCGAGCACGAAGGCGATCGGCGGCGCATTGACGCCCGCGCCGGCCTGGAAACGCCACAGACGCCTGCCGCTGCTGCTGTCGAAGGCGGACAGGAAGCCGTTGCCTTCGCCCGAGAACACCAGCCCCGACTTCGTTGCCAGCACGCCGCCGATCAGCGGCTGGTCGGTCTTCACCTGCCATCGGATCCTGCCGCGCTGCGTCAGGTCGATCGCGGTCAGCGTGCCCCAGTTCGGCTCTGCCGACGGTTCCATGCTGTCGTAGCGCCGGGCCGGCCGGTCGGCGGTGGCCGGCGTTTCCTTGATCCAGTAGCGCATCGGCATGTGCATCGCGGCGACGAAGGCCAGACCGCGGCGGTCGTCCAGCGCGGCCGGGGACCAGTTGGAACCGCCGCCGACACCCGGCGCGATGCGCGTGCCTTCCTTCGACGCATTGGCGAACATGTTGTCCTGCGGTACGAAGGCCTCGGACTTGTACAGCAGTGCGCCGCTGGCGCGGTCGTGCACGAAGAACCAGCCCAGTTTCGAGGCCTGGCCGACCGCCGGTACGACCTTTCCGTCCGGCATGCGCTGGTCGAACAGTATCGGCGGGCTGGCGACGTCGTAGCCCCAGCGGTCGTGCGGCACCTGCTGGTAGTGCCAGGCGTGGCGGCCAGTCTTCGCATCGACGGCAACCAGCGACACCGTATACAGATTGTCGCCCGGGCGTTCGGCGTCGATCATCTGCGGGCTGGGGTTGCCGACGCCGAAGTACAGCAGGCCGGTCTTCGCGTCGTAGGCTGGGGCGTTCCATACCGAACCGCCGCCGTATTCCCAGGCGGTCGGATACTGCGGCGCGGCGGCCCGTTCGGCCTCGACGTCGCGGTGCAGCGGCACGCCGTCGGCCGTGGTGGCGGCAAAATCGCCCTCCCAGCCGCCGTCGGCCGGCTTGCGCACGGTGTCGAACTGCCACACCCGCTCGCCGGTCTTCGCGTCGAACGCGGCCAGGAAGCCGACGCCGCCGTACTTGCCGGCCATGCCGACCACCGCGCCGAGCTGTCCCTTCGGCCCGGCCGCCTCGAGATGCAGGCCGTAGCCGACGCCGTTGATGCCGATGATCACCTTGCCGTCGACCACCAGCGGCGCCGCGGCGGCACCGACGCCGGAGCCGCCGCTGACCTTGCCCTCGATGCCGGCGCTGTTTTCCATCGCGGTGTCGGGTTGCGCGATCTGGATGTCCCACAGCGGCCTGCCGGTCGCGGCATCGAGCGCGACCAAGCGGGCATCGACCGTAGCCACGAACACGCGACCGTCGTCCAGGGCCACGCCGCGGTTGGCCGGTCCGCAGCACAGCCGGTCGGTCCTGCGCCGGTGCTCGTAGCGCCACAGTTCGGCGCCGGTGCGCGCATCGAGCGCGACCACGTGCGATCCGGGCAGCGACACATACATCTTCCCGCCGACCACCAGCGGCGTCGCCTGGAAGGTCTGTGCGATGCCGCTCTGGTAGATCCACTTCGGCACCAGCTTGCGTACGGTCTTCGGTGTCAGGCCCGGCACGTCGGCCAGCCGGGTATTCGCGTGATCAAGGCCGAAGGTCGGCCAGTCGCGGTCTGCCGGTGCGGCGCCGAACGCCAGTCCGGCCAGCAGGGTGAGCGACAGTGGCAGCGCGTGCTTGAGCATGGCGAAGATCCGGCAGGGCAAAGCCGCATGCTAGGGTCTGTTGACATTGAATCGCAAGCCACGTTTGCAAGGTGCACGCCACGAACTGCGTTGCGCTCCTCGTCAAGACGGCCAGTCTCGACTTCGTCTCAGGTCTTGCCCGTGGCGTGCACCTTGCAAACCCGAAGGGCACGAGTCCGGTTGCGCCCAGCTCGGCGTTGTGCCTCCTGGCCTGACGGCCAGGAGGCCGGCGTCGGCCCGTCTCGATCTGAACGCAACCGGACTTGCGCGTGGCCTGCGATTCAATGTCAACAGACCCTGGCGCCAGAGGTGCAAGTTGCAAGTGCCGGTACCGGCAGCCGACGTAAAATCGCGGCATGACTACCGAACACAACGCGCCGGTCGTGCCGGCGTTCGTGCACCTGCGGGTGCACAGCGAATTTTCCATCGTCGATGGCATCGTGACCGTCGACGCCATGGTCAAGGCGGCTGCGAAGGACGGCATGCCGGCATTGGCGCTGTCCGACCTGAGCAATGTGTTCGGTCTGGTGAAGTTCTACAAGGCGGCACGCGGCAAGGGTGTCAAGCCGATCGCCGCGACTGACGTGTTCGTCACCAATGACGCCGAGCGTGACAAGCCTTACCGCCTGCTGCTGCTGGCACGCAACCGCGAGGGTTACGGCACGCTGTGCCGGCTGCTGACCCGTGCCTATCTGGAAAACAAGTACCGTGGCCGTGCCGAAATCCGGCGTGAGTGGCTGGAGGCGGGGGACACCGGCGCAGCCGGGTTGATCGCGCTGTCCGGCGCCATGCAGGGCGACGTTGGCCTGGCGCTGCTGTCGGGCAATATGGACGCCGCGCGCAAGCTGGCTGCCGACTGGCTGCGGCTGTTCGACGGCGACTACTGCATCGAACTGCAGCGCGCCGGTCATCCGAACACCGAAGCCTATGTTGCGAGTGCGTGCACGCTGGCGTCCGAACTGGACATCGCGGTGGTGGCGACGCATCCGGTGCAGTTCATGGCACCGGATGACTTCAAGGCGCATGAGGCGCGGGTGTGCATCGCCCAGGGCTATGTGCTGACCGACAAGCGCCGCCCGCGCGACTTCACCGAACAGCAGTACTTCAAGACCTCGGCCGAGATGGCCGAACTGTTCGCCGACATCCCCGAGGCGGTGTCGAATTCGGTCGAGATCGCGCGCCGCTGCAACCTGACGCTGACGCTGGGCAAGAACTACCTGCCGCAGTTCCCGACACCGCCGGGCATGACGATCGAAGAGTTCATGATCGACGAGGCGCGCAAGGGGCTGGAGGTCAGGCTGGCCCAGCTCTATCCGGACGAGGCAGTGCGTGCGGAGCGGCGTCCGGAATACGAGGCGCGGCTGAAGTTCGAGTGCGACACCATCATCCAGATGGGTTTCCCCGGCTACTTCCTGATCGTGGCCGACTTCATCAACTGGGCCAAGAACAACGGTGTGCCGGTCGGACCGGGACGGGGTTCCGGCGCCGGTTCGCTGGTCGCCTACTCGCTGGGCATCACCGATCTCGATCCGCTGGCCTATGCGCTGCTGTTCGAGCGCTTCCTGAATCCGGAGCGGGTGTCGATGCCCGACTTCGACGTCGACTTCTGCCAGGACAAGCGCTGGATGGTGATCGAGTACGTGCGCCAGAAGTACGGCGCCGATGCGGTCAGCCAGATTGCCACCTACGGCACCATGGCTTCGCGTGCGGTGATCCGCGACGTCGGCCGCGTGCTCGACATGGGCTACAACTTCTGCGACCAGCTGTCCAAGCTGATCCCGGTGGTGCAGAACAAGCCGCTGTCGCTGGCCGAGGCGCGCGAGCAGGCGCCGCAGCTGGCCGAGCGCGAACAGGCGGAAGAGGAGGTGCGCGAACTGCTGCGCCTGGCCGAGCCGCTCGAAGGCCTGGCGCGCAACGTCGGCATGCACGCCGGGGGTGTGCTGATCGCGCCCGGCAAGCTGACCGACTTCTGTCCGCTGTACCAGCAGGACGGTGACGATGCATCGCCGGTCAGCCAGTTCGACAAGGACGACGTCGAGGCCATCGGCCTGGTGAAGTTCGACTTCCTGGGCCTGCGCAACCTCACCATTATCGAGCTGGCGGTCGATTACATCGAGCGCATGACCGGCACGCGCCCCGACCTGCTGAGCCTGCCCTTCACCGATCCGGCCGCCTATCAGGTGCTGAAGGACGCGAACACCACCGCGATCTTCCAGCTTGAATCGGAAGGCATGAAGAAGCTGCTGACCAAGCTGGCGCCGGACCGTTTCGAGGACATCATCGCCGTGCTGGCGCTGTACCGGCCGGGCCCGCTGGGCTCGGGCATGGTGGATGACTTCATCCTGCGCAAGAAGGGTCAGCAGAAGATCGACTATTTTCACCCCGACCTGGAAGCCTGCCTGTCGCCGACCTACGGCGTCATCGTGTACCAGGAACAGGTGATGCAGATCTCGCAGATCATCGGCGGCTACACGCTCGGTGGCGCCGACATGCTGCGCCGGGCCATGGGCAAGAAGAAGCCCGAAGAGATGGCCAAGCACCGCGAAACCATCGCCGCGGGTGCGGCCGCCAAGGGCTACGAGCCGGCGCTGGCGGAAGAGCTGTTCGACCTGATGACCAAGTTCGCGGAGTACGGCTTCAACAAGTCGCACACCGCCGCCTACGCCGTCGTCACCTACCACACCGCCTGGCTCAAGGCGCACCACTGCGCCGCCTTCATGGCCGCGTCGCTGTCGTCCGACATGGACAACACCGACACGGTGAACATCTTCTTCCTCGACGCGAAGAAGAACCGGCTCACCGTGCTGCCGCCCGACGTCAATGAATCCGAGTACCGCTTCGTGCCGGTGTCGCGCAGCGAGATCCGCTATGGCCTGGGCGCGGTCAAGGGCACCGGCGAACAGGCGGTCAACGCCATTCTCGAAGCCCGTCGCGACGGCGGGCCGTTCAAGGACCTGTTCGACTTCTGCCTGCGGGTAGACCGCCGCATGGTCAACCGCCGCACGATAGAGGCGCTGATCCGTGCCGGCGCCTTCGACACCACGATGACAGGCGCCAGCCCCGACCGCAACATCCTGATGTCCAGTGTCGCACTGGCCATGGAAGCGGCCGAACAGGCTGCCGCCAATGCGCATCAGGGCGGCCTGTTCGACGACGCACCGACCGGTGTCGGCACGCGCGCTCCCGAGTATGTGACCTGCAAGCCCTGGAGCGAGCGTGAGAAGCTGCAGAATGAGAAGCAGGCGCTCGGCTTCTATCTGTCCGGCCACCCGTTTTCCACGTATGCGCAGGAATTCTCGCGCTTCGCGCGGCGCAAGCTGGCCCAGCTCGAATCGTCGCGCGATCCGACCGTGGTCGCCGGTCTGGTGGTCAGTTCGCGGGTGCAGATGACGCGCCGCGGCAAGATGGCCTTCGTCACGCTGGACGACGGTACGGCGCAGATCGAGGTGTCGGTGTTCAACGAACTGTTCGATGCCTCGCGTAACAAGCTGCGCGAGGACGAAGTGCTGGTGGTCGAGGGACGCGCGCAGTTCGACGACTACTCGAATTCGATGCGCGTGGTGGCAGACAGCCTGCTGACCGCGGGCGAGGCGCGTGCCCGCTTCGCCCGCCGGCTGGAACTGAAACTCAATGGCGAGGTGGCCGGCGCGGGTGGGGCTCATGCCGCCTGCGCGCGCCTGCGCACGCTGCTCGAACCGTTCCGCACCGAAGGCGGCTGCATGGTGCGTCTGCACTACCGCAACGAGCAGGCCGTCGCGCCGATCGACTTCGGCGAGCGCTGGCGGGTGCGGCTGGACGATGCGCTGTTCGACGGACTGCGCGACTGGCTGCCGACAGACGCGGTCGGGGTGATGTACGGATGAGTTTCACGCTGATCGACCGCGCTCTGCTGGACGGCGTGTCGGCGCGCGCGCAGCAGAGCACGCGCCGACGCATGAACCACAACCTGCATCCGGACGACGCGCATCCCGCGCATCGCCTGCTCAATGCGCTCGAACCTGACAGCTATGTGCGTCCGCACCGCCATCTCGATCCGCTGAAGGACGAGACCATACTGTGCCTGCGCGGGCGCTTCGGCTGCATCCTGTTCGCCGACGACGGTACTGTGCAGTCGCTGTGCGTGCTGAGTCCCGGCGATGTTCCGGGCATCGACATCGCGCACGGCCAGTATCACAGCCTGCTGGCGCTCGACAGCGGTTCGGTCATGTTCGAAGCCAAGGCCGGCCCGTACCGGCCGCTGACGGTCGATGAATTCGCGCCCTGGGCTCCGGAGCCGGGTGTTCAGGCGCAGGCCTATCTGGCGTGGATGACCAGCCTGTTCGCGGGCTCACGAAAGCCGTAAACCGCCTGTGGCATACTGGCCGTCGTCGACGAAGGATGCGCTTTCCGCCGTTGCGGGCGCGGTCCGGAAACCGACAAAAATCACGCATGGTCCTCTTCAGTCCGCGAGGCGCGTGCCGTGAACACTATCTGACCCGGTTATTTCCTGAAGATATCCATATCCCGTGCAGACCGCCCGAATAGCATTGCTAGAAGATGACCCCGTCCAGGTGGAAATCCTGGGCAGCTGGCTGCGTGCCGCAGGTCATGACGTCCACGTGTTCATGCGTTCGCGTGACCTCATGCGCGAAGCGGTGCGCGAAAGCTACGATCTGCTGCTGGTGGACTGGGAACTGCCCGATCTGCCCGGCGCCGACGTGCTGCGCTGGCTGCGCAACGAACGTTCGCTGCAGACGCCGGTCATTTTCGTGACGGCGCGCCAGGACGAGAACGACATCGTCACCGCGTTGGCGGCCGGCGCGGACGACTACATCGTCAAGCCGGCGCGGCGCATGGAACTGCTGACCCGCATCGAAGCGGTGCTGCGGCGCAGCCGTCCGGCCACCGATCAGCCGGTGGTCGATGCGGCACCGTATCAGTTCGATCTCAATTCCCACACCGCCCGACTGAACGGCGAGGTCATCGAACTGACCGAACGCGAATTCGAACTGGCGGTATTCCTGTTCCGCAACGTCGGCCGTCTGGTGTCGCGCGGCCATCTGCTGGAATCACTATGGGGCCGCAAGGGTGACGTGCCGACGCGTACCGTCGATACCCACATGTCGCGGGTGCGCTCGAAGCTCGCATTGCGCCCGGAAAACGGCTATTGCCTGGCATCCACCTACAATTACGGTTACCGGCTGGAGCGTGTCGCGGACGATTCGAAGCCTGCCGAATCACTGCCCGCGGCTTAGGCGTTGCGGCAGTGCACAACAAAAAAGGAGCCATTGGCTCCTTTTTTGTTGTCAGGAACTTCGCCTACTTCGACAGAGAATCGCGGATCTGCCGCAGCAGCACGACCTCTTCCGAAGGCTCGGGCGGTGCAGCAGGTGCTGCGGCTTCCTCGCGCTTGAGACGGTTGATCTGCTTGACCATGATGAAGATGATGAAGGCGAGGATGAGGAAATTCAGCGCGATGGTCAGGAAGTTGCCCCAGGCGAACACCGGAATGCCGGCCTTGCGCAGATCGGCCAGCGTATGCGGCAGGTCGGGCGGAACCGCCTTGAGCGCGATGAAGTAATTGCTGAAATCCAGGCCGCCGAACACGGCGCCGACGATAGGCATGATGAGGTCGGCCACGACCGAATCGACAATCTTGCCGAAGGCTGCACCGATGATGACGCCGACCGCCAGGTCGACAACATTGCCCTTCATGGCAAAAGCCTTGAATTCGGACATGAAGCTCATGCAGATCTCCTTCTGGGTTTTTATGGGTCTGGTCTGGTCCGGTGCAACCCCGTCGGGATACCCCGGTCGGGTGGAAACACCGCCGGCGAAGATAGCACAGCCACCGCGAGACATGCCTGACAGGACCCCGTGCGCCTTCTCTGTTACGCTCGCAGGCCATCCTGATTGATGAGCGGGTCCGGATCCGGATCATGCGAGCGCCCAGTGCTGCATTCCGGCCGGTCCGTTTTCACCTGGAGAAGGCATGA